>JAGXBK010000089.1 GCA_018971195.1 Betaproteobacteria bacterium | reverse complement strand
TGGAGATCGTCGGCGCCGTTGGCGGAGGTTGAACCGCGGCGGCGGTACATGGCCGCCGCTCGCACAGGCGTCGGGTCGCCGAGCCCCGGCGAAGCACCCCTCGCCGGAGTAAAATGCCGGGCATGAACGCACCCGCCAGCCCATCGTCCATGGTCGACCCGCTCATCGTTGCCGGCCGCGCCTATCGGTCGCGGTTGATCGTCGGCACCGGCAAGTACCGCGACTTCAACGAGACGCGCGCTGCGATCGTCGCCTCGGGTGCGCAGATCGTGACCGTCGCGATCCGCAGGACCAACCTCGGGCAGAACGCGAGCGAGCCGTCGCTGCTGGATGCGCTGCCCGCCTCGGAATTCACCTACCTGCCCAACAGCGCCGGCTGCTACACCGCCGACGAGGCGCTGCGCACGCTGCGCCTCGGGCGCGAGCTGCTCGACGGCCACAAGCTGTGCAAGCTCGAGGTGCTGGGCGATCCGACGACGCTGTTCCCCAACGTCCGCGAGACGCTGGTCGCCGCCGAGAAGCTGGTCGCCGACGGTTTCGACGTCATGGTCTACACGTCCGACGATCCGATCGCGGCGCGCGAGCTCGAGCAGATCGGCTGTGTGGCGATCATGCCGCTCGCTTCGCTGATCGGCTCGGGCATGGGCATCCTCAATCCGTGGAACCTGCGGCTGATCCTCGACCAGGCGAAGGTGCCGGTCCTGGTCGACGCGGGGGTCGGGACCGCCTCCGATGCATCGATCGCGATGGAGCTGGGTTGCGCCGGCGTGCTGATGAACACCGCCATCGCCAAGGCACGCGAGCCGGTGCGGATGGCGCGCGCGATGCGGCTCGCCGTCGAGGCCGGGCGCGAAGCCTTCCTCGCCGGGCGAATGCCGCGCAAGCACTACGAGGCGAGCCCCAGCTCCCCGACGTCGGGCCTGATCGGCTCCTGACGAACTCCGTCGCGCGCAACCGCGGCATTCGCGCGCGAATCGGCGACGCATCCAGTTGACGGCGCCCGGCAACGGCGACGCGCAAGGCACCCGGGGACCGCAGCGCCCGATCAGGAGCTTCGTCCTGCGCCAGGGAAGAATGTCCCCGGCGCAGCGGCGCGCCTGCGACGAGCTGCTGCCCCGCTATGGCGTCGCCCCTGCGACCCCGCTCGATTTCGAGCGGATCTACGGCCGCCGTGCGCCGGTCGTGCTGGAAATCGGATTCGGCATGGGCGAGACGACCGCCGCCATCGCTGCCGCGCAGCCCGGCATCGATTTTCTGGGGGTCGAGATGCATCTGCCGGGAGTCGGGGCGCTGCTGCGGCGGATCGACGAGCAGGGACTCGCCAACGTCCGCGTGCTGCGTCACGACGCCGTGGAGGTCGTCGCGACGATGATCGCGCCCGCGACGCTCGCGGGCATCCACGTCTTCTTTCCGGACCCCTGGCCCAAGAAGCGCCATCACAAGCGCCGCCTGCTGCAGCCCGCGTTCGTGCACCGGATCGCGCTGTGCCTCGCGCCCGGCGGGTATGTGCACGTCGCGACCGATTGGGAGGATTACGCGCAGGCGATCCTCGCCACGCTCGCGGCCGAGCCACTGCTCGACAACACCGCTCTCGACTACGCGCCGCGCCCGGCCTACCGGCCGCTGACCAAGTTCGAGGCACGGGGCTTGCGCCTGGGTCACCGCGTGCGCGACCTGATCTTCCGCCGGGTACCGGGATCAGAACGGCAGGAAAAACAGGGACGCACCACGTTTTAAAACGTGGTGCGTCCCTGTTTTTTCAGCGGCGGGTGAGGCGGCGCAAGCTGCGCAGCAGCGGTGACGCGTTGATGCGCTCGAGCTCGCGCCCGCGCTCCAGCGCCAGCGTTTCGGCGTGGCGGAACGCCGGCGTCAGTTTCGCGATCTCGGCATCACGCTCGGCAACGCAGCGTTCCGCCTCGGCGACACCCCGCTGCGCGTGCGCAAGCGCGGCCTCAAGCATGGCAATGCGCTCCGCATCGCGCGCGACGATCGACGCAAGCTCGTCGTTGCGCTCGGCGTAGACCTGCCGCGCCTCGTCGCCCCCCAGCGCGTGCCGCGCATCATCGATGGCCCGGCGCAGCGGCCGCAACGGATCAGCGGCGTGGAACTCGTCGATCCGGCGCGAGTACTCCGGATGGCGCTCGAGCAGCGCCGTCGTCGCGGCCGTCGTCAGCGCATCCCGCTCGCCGGAGAAGCTGACCGCGCCCTCGTGGAAGACGAAGACGTCGGCGGCGAGCACGCTGCGCCAGCCGGCGGCCGCCGCGCGCATGCAGAAATCGTTCTCCTCGCCGTAACCGCGTCCGAAGCGCTCGGCGTCGAATGCGCCGACGGCGTCGATGCAGGCGCGGCGCATGTACATGCAGAAGCCGACCGCAGTCGGCAGGTCCGCATGGCGCGCGGCGTTGACCGAGGCGAACACGCGGTCGAGCCCGGCGAGCCCGAGCGTTCCGGGCGTGCCGCCGGTCCAGCCTTCGTACGGATACGAGCAGATCGTCGCGTTGTTGGAGAACGGCGTCACCGTCCCGACGTCGCGCTCGCGGTAAGCGCAGGCGTGAAGCCTGTCGAGCCAGTCGTTCGCCGTCTCCGCGTCGCTGTTCAGCAGCACCACATCGCGATCGGGATGCAGCGCGAGGCCGCGGTTCGCCGTCCGCACGAATCCGAGATTGCTCGCGTTGCGCAGCAGCTCGATCCGTCCCTGTGCGGCGAGCTCGTCGAGCCAGGTCGCGATCCCGGGCTCGGGGCTCGCGTCGTCGATCGCGACGATCGAGAACGCGGCGCGCTGTGCGCCGGCGAACAGCCCCTCGAGGCAGCGCCGGGTCGCAGCGAGGCCGCGGTAGACCGGAACGATCACGTCGATCATCGTCATCCCCGGCCCTGCCGGCGGGCGAGGCGCCGCGCGATCCCGCCGAGGCCTTCGGCGCGCAGGATCGCGTGCACCCGCGCGCGCAACGCCCGGCCCGCGCGCGGGGCGGCCGCGAGGCGCAAAAGCTGCAATGCCGCGCCGGCGCCCATCGCCAGCGGACGCGCCTTCGACCCGGCATTGCGCGGCCCGTCGTATTGCGCGCGCAGCAGCCCTCCCTCGGTGGCGCACCAGTACGCGTAGCTGCGCGGGCCGGTCGAGGCGTCGTAGGGATCAGGGAACGCGTCGCGCAGATCGGCGCGATCGCGATAGAGCCAGCGCTGCCAGGCCTCGATCGGTGTCCCGTCCGAATAGCGGCCGAACGCCCATGGCGTCCGGCTGACCGGATCGCTGTCGGCGACCGCCGTCTCACGCTCGTACCACGCGATCAGCTCCTGCACCGACCTGCTTGTCGCCGCATTCTTGATCGCCATGATGCGATGGGCACCGCTGTCGAAGCCGGTGAAATGATAGAAGCCCAGCGGCTCGCCGTCGACGTCGAATCCCGACTCCAGGCTGCCGGTCAGCTCGCGCGTCGTGAGGTTCCAGGTCGCGACATTGTGCCGCGACGACTTGACGATCGCGACGCCCTCGAAGAACACCGGGGCGAAATTCACCCACTTCTGGTCGGTGAACAGACCGTTCGGCACGTCGGCGCGGCACAGCTCGTAGGTGCGCTCGCCCCACCAGTGCGCGAAGCGCCGTCCTTCCTCGCAGTTCGTCACGCCGATGAAGCCCAGGTTGAAGATGCCGTGCTTGAGGCTCGCGACCTCGTTGTCGAGGACCGCCTCGAGCGTTCGCTCGGGCTTGTTCTGGTGCGGGGTCAGCGCGAGGCTCGCGCCGGCGAGCGTGGCGAGGATGTCGTCGACGCGCGAGAACAGGACGATGTCCGGGTCGAAATAGACGACGGTTGCGCAGCCGGGAAGCTCGAGCAGCCTCCCTAGGGCGAAAGGCTTGATCGCGGTCGCCAGCTCGACGATATCGTGGGTGAAGCTCCAGCGGTGCCAATCGGCAATCCCCAGCTGCGACAGCTCGAGAACGTCGTCGAACGGCTCGCCCTCGGCGACCAGCCAGTCCGGTCGCCGGTCCGCCAGCGCGAGATGGATGACGGCCTCGGGGTGATGGCGCCGGATCGAGCGGCACAGGATCCGCACCTTCGGCAGGTAATTGACCGCGGCGCTGGTATAGACGTGCAGGGCGCCTGCCATCAGCGATCTCCCCCGGCGAGAAGTCGGTGAAAATCGCCCAGCGTGGCGAGCGCCGCATCCGCGCTCACCTCGGTGCAAAGCCGCGCACGGTCGTAATTGCGCAGTCGCTCTCCGGGTGCGCCCAGGTCGAATGCGACGATCGGCAGGCGCAGGCGCATCATCTCCTCGACGACATAGGAGAAGGTCTCGGGGCAGATCGACGGGAAGAACAGCATGTTGACGTGTTGCGCCTCGATCAGGTCGACCAGGTCATCGCGCTGGTAGGGCCCAGTCACCTGCAGGCGCCCGGAGGCGATCCGGATGTCGAGCGCACCGATCACCACGATCCGGATGTCGCGCTGCTCGCGATCGATGCGCGCGAGCATTTCCTTCACGACCAGCGCGCCTTTCTGCACGCTGATCTGGCCGATGATCCCCACGACCAGCGGCGCGCGGGGGTCCCATTTCGGCAATCGCGCCGGGGCGAATTCGACGCGATGCGGAATCACGCTGATTCGGGCGACGTCCAGCGACGGGTAGGCCCGCAGCAGCAGCTCGCGCGTCGACTGCGAGAAGCAGCGCAGCTCGTCCGCGGCGGCCAGGCAGCGGCCCCAGATCGCGCGCCACGGGCCGATCTCGGTAGGCGGGGAAAGCCGCACGTAGCTCGCGCGATGACGCGCGAGGCAGACCACGCACTGCGAGAGCGCCGGTATCCCGCAATAGCGCCCGTCGGCGTTCAGCAGCACGAACGACGGGCAGACGTAGAAGTAGTCGTTGACCGCCACCGTCAGTCGCAGGTGCGGGTGGTCGCTGCGCAGCGCCGCGAGCCATTCGGCGAAGACCAGCGGCTCGTCGAAGGAGACGGGGCTGTTCAGGAACAGCTCGTCGACCGCGGCGTGGCCCACGATCGCCTCGAGCGGGAGGAACGACGCGATGCGGAATGTCTCCTCGGCACCACCACTGCGCAGCAGGTGCAGCCGGTAGTCGAGCGTCGGCAGGTTGTAGGTGCACAGCAGCACCGTCGCGCCCGCCGCGAGGCGCTCGTCGACGATCGCGCGGCGATAGACGTTCGCGCCACCGCCCATGTTGTGGTCGAACACGATCGTCACCCGCGCCGCGCCGGCGAGCCTGGCGCGCAGCTCGCGCCCGACCGCCGCATCGTCGAGCGAAGGCGCCAGGTAGTTCTGCGCCCTGGCGCGCCGCACGATGCCCTTGACGTCGCCGCGTCCGAGACGCCGCGCGACGGCGCGCAGAACGTAGCCCGCCTCGCGTAGCCTGCGCCGCGCCCTGCCGCCGTCGGCCACCGGCGTGATGTCGATCACGGTCTTCCCGCCGTCGCCAAATTCCGCTTCGAGTCTCCAGCACCGGATCGGGCCGCGCGGAATGTATCCGGTCGCGATGAAACCGGAGGATTCGGCGTCGGGCAGCTGCGGGAATGTCTCCTTCACGTCCGATCGGACCAGGCCGTGGTTGACCGGCAGGCGCGACTCCCAGCCGTCGCCGTCGAGCACCAGCGTCAGCGCGTCGATCGTCCGCGTCGGGTGCGAGACCCAGCCCCATCCGAAGATGCGCCGCCCGCGCGCCAGCATGCGGTCGATCCCGTAGCGGAGATCCGGGTCCGCGTTCAGGGACATCGGCGGCCCCGCGGCCCGCGTTGCAGCGCGGCGATCACGCGAGCGTCACGACGATCGGCTGGTGGTCCGACGCCTGGGTGTCCAGGTCGACACGCACGTCGCACAGCCGCGCGCGCAATTCGCCGGAGACGAAGACGAAATCGCAGTGGAGCTCGGGCTCGCCGGGGGCCGTCTTCTCGTGGAGCCTGAACGTCGTCGGATGGGGAAGGTCGCGATGGAGCTGCCGCCAGGCGTCGAACAGCGGCGGGGTCGCATCGTCGAAGCCGGCGAGCATGCGCAGGTATTCGTCGGAATCGGGCTCGAAGTTGCAGTCGCCCGCGACCAGCGTCGCGCGCGGCCGCAGGAACGTGTGGAAAGGCCCGCCGTCGTCCATGGTGATCCGCGCGTCGCGGGCATGCGCATGGCCGTCGGCGTAGATCCTGCGCAGCGCCTCGACCTGGGCCATCCGCTGCATCGCCGAATAGTACTCGAGGTGGGTGGTGACGACGCGCAGGTCGCCCAACGGCGTCGCGACCACGGCCTCGAGCGCGATGCGCGGCATCCCCGGCACCCCCGGATCGCAAGGGTAGGGCAGCAGGTGCCGGTAGACCTGCCGCACGGGAAAGCGCGACAGGATCATGTTTCCGAAGTGCCTGCGGCGCCCGTCGCCGCCGGGCTGGTCGACGGCGATCCCCGGCACCGCCTGGTATCCGGGGAGCAGGTCCGCGAGGCACGCGAACTGGTCGGCCTCGCCCGCGCCCGCGAGCCGCGGGTCGGGGTAGTTGTCGGCGACCTCCTGCAGGCACAGCAGGTCGAAATCCGCCAGCCCACGCGCCGCGTCGACGATGCGCGCAGGGTCGACCCGGCCGTCGACGCCGCGGCACCATTGCACGTTCCAGGTGACCAGAATCATCGGATGCCCGCGCGCATGAACGACTGCACGAACTGCCTCTGGAACAGCAGGAACGCAACCAGCAGCGGCCCGGTCGAAAGCAGCGTCGCGGCGCTGATGATCGACCAGTCGATCCCCTGGTCGGTCGACGAGAACACCTGCAGGCCGACGGTCACCGGTCGCGACTCGACCGAGTTGGTGATGATCAACGGCCACAGGAAGTTGTTCCAGTGGTAGGACACCGATACCAGCGCATAGGCGAGGTAGGTCGGGCGCGCGAGCGGAACGTACACCTTCCACAGCGTCTGCAGCGGCGAACAGCCCTCCACCCGGGCGGCCTCGTCGAGCTCGCGCGGCACCGTCTTGAAGGTCTGCCGCAACAGGAAGATGCCGAATGCGCTGGCCATGTACGGGAGCCCGATCGACAGGATCGTGTCCTTGATGCCCAGCGCCGTCATCGTCCGGTAGTTCTCGACGATCAGCACGTCGGGCATCACCATCAGCTGCATCAGCACCAGCGCGAACGCGAGGTTGCGTCCGGGAAAGTCGAAGCGCGCGAATGCGTAGGCGGCGAGCGTCACCAGCACGAGCTGGGCGGCGAGCACCATCGTGACCAGCGTCACCGTGTTGACGAAGTAGCGCGCGAACGGCGCAGCGTGCCAGGCCTTGACGAAGTTGGCGAGCGTCCACGGCGCGGCCAGCGTGAAATTCGTCGAATACTCGGATGGGTGGAACGCCGTCCAGAACGCGTAGAGCAGCGGCAGCACCCACAGGATGCCGAGCAGCCACGCCGCCGCGGTCTCGAGCGAGCGCAGGCCGACGCCACGGGCGCCCGGCCCCACGCGGGCTGCGGTCCGCGCCGTCATTGGTAATGCGTCCTGCGCTCGAGGAACGCGAACTGGAGCAGCGCCACGACGGCGAGGATCGCCAGCAGCACCATCGTCAGCGCCGCGGCATACGACGAATCCCAGAAGCGGAATCCGACCTCGTAGATGTAGTAGAGCAGGAGCTCGGTCGCGTTGTCAGGTCCGCCGCGCGTCATCACGACAACGTGGTCGACCATCCGGAAGGCGTTGATCACCGCATTGATCAGCACGAACAGCGTCGTCGGCATCAGCAGCGGGAAAGTCACGCGGCGGAAGAAGTATGCGCGGGACGCGCCTTCGATCGCCGCCGCCTCGGCGAGCTGCGGCGATATCGACTGCAACGCCGCGAGGTAGAAGATCATGAAGAAGCCGGCCTCCTTCCAGATCGCGACGACCATCAGCGCGGGCAGCGCCGTCGACCGCGTGCCCAGCCAGTTGTGGCTGGCGAAGCCGAGCGAGCCCAGGAACTGCTCGAGCAGTCCGTACTGGGGCGTGTAGAAGAACAGCCAGATGTTCGCGACCGCGATCATCGGCAGGATCGTCGGCGTGAAATACGCGAGCCTCAGGATGCCGCGACCCGGGATCCGGTTGTTGACCCAGATCGCCATCAGCAGGGCCAGCGCGATCGACAGGGGGATCGTGCCGACCGCGTACCACAGGTTGTTCTTCAGCGCCTGCCAGAAGATCGGGTCCTCGACCATGCTCCGGTAATTGTCGAGGCCCACGAACACCGACGGGTGATTGGCCCGCGCCGTCGAATGGAAGCTGTGCCACAGGTTGGCGATCGCCGGGTAGTGCGTGAACAGGGCGAGCAGCGACATCGCGGGCAACAACAGCAGCCACGCATAGATCCACTCGCGCGTTCGCGTCATGTCGGCAGAAAAACGGGGTCAGGGAAAATGGGGTCAGAGCTGTATTAGATCGGCACGACGCCCGGCCAAGCTTATGCCAGTCGATCTAATACAGCTCTGACCCCATTTTCTCAGCTCCGACCCCGTTTTCGGGCTACCTGTAGCTGCGGAGCAGCCGGTCGGCGTCGCGCTGCGCGTCCTTCAGCGCCTGCGCGGGTGTCTTCGCACCGGTGAGCGCCGCCTGCAGCGCGTCGTTCAGCACCTTGGTCACGCGCTGGTTGTCGTGCGTCGACAGCTCGGCCTTGGCGTAGGGCAATTGGTCGCGTGCGACCGCGGCGGCCGGGAAGCCCGCGACGTATTTCTTCATCTCGGGCGTGTCCCAGGCATCGGCGCGCACCGCTACGTAGCCGGTGTCGATGCCCCATTGCGCCGCGCGCTCGGGCTGGGTCACCCACTTGATGAACTTGAAGGCGGCTTCACGCTGGGCGGGCGTCGACTTCCTGAAGATGTAGAAATTGCCCCCGCCGGTCGGGCTGCCGCGCTGCTTCATCGCGGGCAGCATCGCGACGCCGAAATCGAACTTGGCGTTGGCGCGGACGTTGGTGAGATTGCCCGTCGTCGTCCACATCATCGCGACCTTGCGCTCGAAGAAATCCTTCGGCGTCGTTCCCCAGTCGACGATGCCGGGCGGATGGACCTTGTACTTGTTGACGAGATCGACCCAGTACTGCAGCGCGCCGACGACTTCGGGCTTGTCGAAATAGACCTCGGTTCCCGCCGCGTTCATCAGGTTGGCGCCGTTCTCGATCGCGAGGCCCTGGAACAGCCAGTACGGGAACCCTGAGGACGGAATCTCCACGCCCCATTGCGTGACCTTGCCCGACGCATCGCGCTTGGTGAGCTTCTGCGCGTCGGCGGTCATCTCGGCCCAGGTCGCCGGCGGATGGTCCGGATCGAGCCCTGCCTCCTTGAACGCATCCTTGTTGTAGTAGAGAACGACCGTCGAGCGCTGGAACGGAATGCCCCAGGTCTTGCCGCCGGTCTGGCTGTTTTCCATGAACGCCGGATAGAAGCTCTTGAGCCACGCCTTGTCGTCGGCGGTCTTCACGAGATCGTCGAAAGGAACGATCGCGCCCTCGTCGATCAGCGTGTACATGTCGGTCGACAGCAGGATCGACATGACCGGCGGATCGCCGCTCTTGGCGGCGGTCAGCGCCTTGGCGATCGATTCCTGGTAGCTGCCGGAATAGATCGGCTTCAGCTGGATGCCCGGATTCTCCTTCTCGAAGGCGGCCACGTAGCCGTCGATGATCTTGGGAATCGGACCGCCGACGGCGATCGGGTAGTAGAACTGGACTTCGACCGGCCCCTGCGCAAGCGCGGCGACGGCGAAGACTGCGGCCGCGAATCCCAGCGCGCGGCCCAGCATGCGGAACAGCGATCTCATGGCTTCCTCCTCGACTGTGACGGTGAATCGGTGGATCGGTGGTTGCGGTCGGCCGGCGTCAGGCAAAAAGCGTCGCACCCTGCCGGCGGGCGGGCGCACTCCTGCGCAATCCTTCGGGATCGAAATAGTGCTGTGCCCCCGCGGACCAGCGGATCCAGGTCGCGTCGCCGCGAGCGAGCGGAACGCTGCCTGGCGTCTTGACCGCGAGCGTCTGCGCGCCGATCCGGCACGCGACGAGCGAGTCGCCCCCCAGGTATTCGACGCTCTCGACCACCGCGCGCACGCCGTCCCCCAACGCGAGTTGCATGTGCTCGGGACGCACGCCCAGCATACCCGCCGCGCAGCCTCCGTCCATGAGCACCGGCCCGTCGGTCCCGGCGATGACGGCGCCGCCCGGAGCGCTCTCGAGCCGCAGCAGGTTCATCGGCGGCGTGCCGATGAAGCGCGCGACGAAGGTGTTGGCCGGGCTCTCGTAGAGGTCGACCGGCGCGCCATTCTGCTCGATTCGGCCCGAGCGCATCAGCACGACCCGGTCGGCCATCGACATCGCCTCGAGCTGATCGTGCGTCACGTAGACCATCGTGATCCCGAGCTTGCGCTGCAATGCGCGGATCTCGAGCCGCATCTCGGCGCGAAGCTGCGCATCGAGATTCGACAGCGGCTCGTCCATCAGGCACACCGGCGCCTCGGCAATGATCGCGCGCCCGAGGGCCACGCGCTGCTGCTGGCCGCCGGAGAGCTGCGAGGGCTTGCGTTGCAGGTAGGGCTTCAATCCGAGCAGGTCGGCGACGCGGGCCAGCCGCCCTGCGCATTCGTCCTTGCCGGTCCTGCGCACGCGCAGGCCGAACAGGATGTTCTCGGCGACCGTCAGGTGTGGGAACAGCGCGTAACTCTGGAACACCATCGAGATCGAGCGCGCGGCCGGCGGCAGCCGCGTGACGTCGCGGCCGTCGATGCTGATGCGTCCGCCGTCCGCGGCCTCGAGACCCGCGATCAGGCGCAGCGTCGTCGACTTGCCGCAGCCCGAAGGCCCGAGCAGCACGTTGAGGGTTGCGGCCTCGAACGCGAAGGAGACGTCGTCGACGGCAAGCACGGCACCTTCGGCGGTCGCCCACGACTTGCTGACGCGGTCAGCGGCAATCGCCGACATCGCGCGTCAGCCGAACAGCGCCGTGAGCGCGGCGCCGGGGTCGGGCGAGCGCATGAACGCCTCGCCGACCAGGAACGCGTTGACGCCGTGGCGACGCATCTGCGCGACGTCGCGCTGCGCGAGAATGCCGCTCTCGGTGACGACGACGCGGTCGGCCGGGATCCGCGGCAGCAGCCCGATCGTCGTGTGCAGCGACACGCCGAAGCTGCGCAGGTTGCGGTTGTTGATGCCGACCAGCGGCGTGGCGAGCTTCAGCGCGCGGTCGAGCTCGGCGGCGTCGTGGACCTCGACCAGCACGTCCAGCGCGTATTCGCGCGCGCAGGCCTCGAGCGCCGCGAGCCGCACGTCGTCGAGCGCCGCGACGATCAGCAGGATCGCATCGGCGCCCAGCGCGCGCGATTCGGCGACCTGGTACTCGTCGATGATGAATTCCTTGCGCAGCACCGGCAGCGTGCAGGCGGCGCGCGCCTGCACCAGGTACTCCGGCGCGCCCTGGAAGAACGGCC
>JAGXBK010000088.1 GCA_018971195.1 Betaproteobacteria bacterium | reverse complement strand
TGGGCGAGTGAATTGCGCTCCACCTGGGCGACCCGGTCGATGACCTCACGGGCCGCGGACCGCCTCTGTTCGCCAGCGCACCAAGCGCGAGCCCGATGGTCTAGACTATGTCGATGGACGCAAAGCGACGGGGCCGCCCAAGCCAGAAGACATCGTCGGTGCCCGTGAAGGCTCGGTCGCGCCCGGTGGCGCCTGCCCTCCGGGATCCTCATCAGAATCACCTGCTCGACGCCCTGCCCGCGGGCGATTACACCCGCCTCGCACCCCACCTCGAGCTCGTACCGCTGGCGCTGGGGGCAGTCCTCTACGAGCCCGGCGCGCGCATGCGATACGTCTATTTCCCGACCACCGCCATCGTATCCCTGCTTTACGTCATGGAGGACGGTGCATCGGCCGAAATCGCGGTCGTAGGCAACGAGGGCATGCTCGGCATTTCGCTGTTCATGGGCGGCGAGACCACGCCCAGCCACGCCGTCGTGCAGAGCGCGGGCTACGGGGTCCGGCTGAAGGCCAAGCTGCTCAAGGACGAGTTCGCGCGCTTCGGCCCGATGATGCATCTGTTGCTGCGCTACACCCAGGCGTTGATCACCCAGATGGCGCAGACGGCCGTGTGCAATCGGCACCATTCCGTCGACCAGCAGTTGTCCCGATGGCTGCTGCTGAGTCTCGATCGCCTGTCGTCGAGCGAGCTCGCCATGACGCAGGAGCTGATCGCCAACATGCTGGGCGTGCGCCGCGAGGGCGTCACCGAGGCTGCCGGCAAGTTGCAGGACGCCGGCCTGATACGCTACCGCCGCGGCAGGATCACCGTGCTCGATCGCCGGGGCCTGGAGGCGCGGACCTGCGAGTGCTACCGCGTGGTCAAGGTGGAGTTCGATCGCCTGCTGCCCTATGCCGCGAAATAGCGCCCAATAGCACCCAATGGCGCCCGCAAGCCGCGACCTGTCGAAACGTCGACCGCCATACCGTGTACCTATGTGTGCTGGCGCGCAGACGGTGCACCATCCTCGCCGTAGGCTCGGACCCATCGCGCATCGGGCGCGGTAGCGCTGCCTCGTCACGGCATCGCAGCGCGCGCCCGGCGTGCGGGCGCGGCCGCGTGGTTCGCGCCGGCTCCCGAGGAGAATGGCTTTGTCATCGACCCAACGCGCCCATGCAGGCAATGGCCTGCTCGAGGCGCTGCCGAGTCGCGACCTGCGCCGCATGCTGGCCGGGTGCGAAACGGTCGAGCTCGGGTTTGCCGATGTGCTCTATACGCCGTGGGAGCGCCTCCGCCACGTCTATTTTCCCACCCAGGGCTTCATCTCCCTGATCATGCCCATCAACGGCTCGGCCGCCCTCGAGGTGGGCCTGGTCGGAAACGAAGGCATGCTGGGGATTCCGCTGGTGCTCGGCCTGAATGTGTCGCCGGTGCGGGCCGTCGTTCAGGGCGCAGGCCCCGCGTTGCGGATGGCCGCCGCGCCCTTCTGCCGGGAACTGGGTCGCAGCGCCGCCCTGCAGCGCGAAATGGACCGCTATGTCTTCGTCCATATGACCCAGCTCGCGCAGACGGCGGGCTGCACGCGCTTCCACCTGGTCGAGGCGCGACTTGCGCGCTGGCTGCTGATGACCCAGGACCGCGCGCACGCGGACAGCTTCAACATCACCCATGAATTCCTGGCCTCCATGCTCGGCGTGCGCCGGGTCGGCGTCACCAAGGCGGCAGGCTACCTGCAGCACTCCGGCCTGATCCATTACAGGCGAGGCGATGTCACGGTGCTCGATCGGCGCGGACTCATGGCCGTGTCCTGCGGCTGCTACAAGGCGGACCTGGACTCGTACGAGCGCATCCTCGGATAGCCCCTCGTTGCCGCCGACTTCGTACGCGTCCTTCGCAGGAGCAGTCCCCGGCTTTCCGAACGCCCGGCCCGGTCACTGCTGACGATTCTGATAGTCCTGCGATGCGTGGGACTGCTCGCGCTGCCAATCGGGCTTTTCGCCGTACGGATACGCGCTGGCGATCCGACGACCCGATGAAATGACGTTGTTCATGCCGGGCAGGGACGCGTAGTCGCCGGGACCGAAGGTGCGGCATTCCCCCTGGAAATCGGCGCCGCTGCAGAAGATCCAGTAACCGCTCACGACGCGCAGCGAGGACGCACCGTCGTTGAATCCAGTCATCTCGAGGTTCGGCATCCTGCCGTCGAGCGAATACGAGCGCCCGGACAGGTTCGGACCCTCGTAGAGGGTGGCGCTTGCGGTTCCGTTTCGGCCGCGATCGCCATGGCGCCTTCCGGAGTAGTCGACAGGAACATTTCCGTCCATCGGGCGCACCGAGCTGATGCGGCCCGCATAGGCCCCCAGGTTCGGGTAGGCACCCGGGGCGAGGACGCTGCAGCTTCCGTTGAAGCCGGCATCCACGCAGATCTCCCATCGCCCATCGTGCACGACGGCCGAATTGACCCGGTCGTTGAAACCGCTGCCGGCGAAGTTCGCGATGGCACGATCGGCGGTGAATTGGTTGCCGCGGTAGTTGTCCTCCTGGTAGAACGTGACGCTGTCGGCAAGGACGGAGCCCGCGGCGAGCGAAAGGATGCCGATCGCCAGCGACGTCGCCAGCGGCTTCGATAGTTTCTTCATGATCTGGCTTTCTCGGTGAGGTCAAGGGTCCGGGATTCGCCAGCGATCGAATGCTTGCGACGACGCGGATTCCGATGAAGCCTACGCGCAAGCCGGTCCGCCGTCCGTGCGCTGGGACACGTATGCGCAGGCGTGCATCCGGACTACGTCGCGCTCGCCTGGACCTCGACCGAAACCTGGTGCGCGCCGCGATCATCGACGAGCTGGAACGAGTCTCCGGGTTGCACGGCGCCATCCAGCGTCACGACGGTCGCACGGACTTCTCCGCCGGTATCGACGATGAACTGCCGGACCGCGACGTCGTACGTGGTCGTGCGGTAGCGGTAGCGCAACGTGAATCCGGTCCAGCCCGCAGGCAGGCACGGCGTGAAACGGAGACGATTTGTCTCGAGCGTCACGCCGAGCAGCGATTCGACGATCAGGCGATACATCCATCCGGCCGAGCCCGTGTACCAGCTCCATCCACCGCGGCCGGTGTGCGGAGCGAGCGCATAGACGTCGGCGGTAACGACGTAGGGCTCGACCTTGTACGTCGCCGCAGCTTCCGGCGTCCGCGCATGGTTGACGGGGTTGATCATCGCGGCGAGTTCCCAGGCGCGCTCGCGATCTCCCAGGGCCGCAAAAGCCATCGCCACCCAGATTGCTCCGTGGGTGTACTGCCCGCCGTTTTCCCTGACGCCGGGGACGTAGCCGCGGATGTACCCCGGATCGAGATCCGATTTGTCGAATGGCGGATCCAGCAACTGGATCAACGCCTCGCCGCGGCGCACGAGACGCTCATCGACGGCGTGCATGGCCATCCGCGACCGCCCCCCATCGCCTGCCCCCGACAGCACCGACCAGCTCTGGGCAATGGCGTCGATGCGACACTCCACGTTGCCCGCAGATCCCAGCGGCGAGCCGTCGTCGAAATACGCGCGCCGATACCAGGCGCCGTCCCAGCCGTGCTGCTCGAGGTTCGTGCGAAGCTTGCCGACCTCCGCCTCGCATCGCGCGGCGAACGACGTGTCGCCTTTCTGCTGCGCGACCTCGGCGAACTG
Source organism: Betaproteobacteria bacterium (assembly GCA_018971195.1). Taxonomy (GTDB): domain Bacteria; phylum Pseudomonadota; class Gammaproteobacteria; order Burkholderiales; family Casimicrobiaceae; genus VBCG01. Next base: position 7,932 of record JAGXBK010000088.1, on the reverse strand, counting down.
CGTCAGTACGGCGCAGAGGAAGAAGCCCAACCACACGCTTTCGCCCCTGCCTTCGATCCCGACGAGATTCATGCCGTCGTTCCAGTCACCGGAGCCCATCAGCGGCAGGCCGTGCGCACCGTATCGCAGACCGTACACGATGGCGCGCACACAGTGCTCGTAGAGACTTCCCGATTCTCCGGACCTGCCGGGCAGATCGTAATAGGAGTCGTCCCCCGGGCTCACGGCGCGCCCGTCCAGGAACGGTATCGATTCGTCCAGCACACCCACGTCTCCGGTCGCCTTCACATAGCGGGCCGCCGCGAAGGGCAGCCAGAGGTAGTCGTCCGAACAGTGCGTGCGCACCCCTCGACCGGACGGTGGATGCCACCAATGCTGGACGTCCCCTTCCACGAACTGACGACTTGCGCAGCGCAGCAGGTGCTCGCGCATCAGCCCGGGTGCGGCGTGGACCAGTGTCATCACGTCCTGCAACTGGTCGCGGAAGCCGAAGGCACCCCCCGACTGGTAGTAGCCGCTTCGCGCCCACAGGCGGCAGGCTACGGTCTGGTACACGAGCCAGCCGTTGGCCAGCACGTCCAGCGATGCGTCCGGCGTTTCGACCTGCACCGCGCCGAGAATGCGTTGCCAGTGCGCCCGCACCGCGTCGAGCGCGTCCTGCGCGGCCGTTGCTCCCCGGAACCGTTGCAGGAGGCTGCCGACGTCGGCCCCACGCGCGCTCACGCCAAGCCGGAAGACGATCTCGCTCGCCTCGCCGTCGGCCAGTTCGAACGGGACCTGGATCGCTGCGCAGGGATCGAGCGCCGCGCCCGTCTTGCCGGACAGTCGCGCTCGCGCCATCGCGGCCGGATTGCCGAGCGCGCCGTTGCGACCCAGGAATTCGCTGCGGTCGCCACTCACGCTGCGGAGCGGGTCGTCCACATCGAAGAATGCGACGCGGTCTGGAAACTCCGTGTTGTAGGCGTTACGGGCCAGAATGGCGCCGCTCTTCGGCTCGATCTCGGTGACCACGTGCATCGTCGTCTTCGGCCGCAGATCTCCCAGCACCCATTCCACATAGCCGGTGGCCGAAAGACGGCGCGATCGACCCGACGTGTTGTGCAGCTTCAGCACCGAAAACTTCACCGATGCGTCGATCGCCACGTACACCCACAGCTCCGATTCGATGCCATCCTCGGAATGCTCGAAGACGCTGTACCCGAACCCGTGACGGGTCACATACGCGCCCGCTCCGGGGCTCGGCAGGGGTGCGGGCGACCAGAAGTGGCCCGACTCCTCGTCGCGCAGGAAGAACGCCTCGCCGCTCGCGTCGCTCACGGGATCGTTGTGCCAGGGCGTGAGGCGGAACTCGTGAGCGTTCTCGCTCCAGGTGTAGGCGAGACCGCTTTCGGAAACGACGGTCCCGAAATCCGGGTTTGCCAGCACCTGCACCCAGGGCAGCGGCGTCACCCGGCCGGATCCGGTCGTGATGACGTACTCGCGGCCGTCGGGCGTGAATCCCCCAAGTCCGTTGGACAGGATCGACTCGCGCGACGTCGGCTCAGCGGGCCGGGGCTCGCTCCGGCGGGTTCGGGTCGGCACCAGCCGTGGTCCACGCACCTCGCCAGGGCCTCGACGGCTGACCTGCTCCGCAAGGCTGCCTCGACGGTCGGTGATGATGGCGCGCGCCACCGATTGCAGGAGGATGCGGTCCTCGTCCGGGATCTGCTCGGCCCGCCGCACGAAGATGCCGCCGGGCCGATCGATCACATGCGCTTCGACGCCTGCGGCGATCAGTCCCATGATCTGATCCTGGAGGGCTTGCCGATATCCGCCGCGATCCTCGTTCCAGATCACCAGATCCACCGCCACGCCTTTGAGGCGCCAGTAGGCGTGTGCCTGCACCATGCGCCGGACGAGGTCGATGTTGTCAGGGTCGCCGATCTGCAACAGCACGATCGGCAGGTCGCCCGATACGGCGTAGCTCCAGAGGCCCGATTGCCCGCGGCGGTTTTTCCGGATGATTGAGGCGTCGCTGCGAAGCGAAGCATTGGCGTACAGGATCGAGCTCGCGAGGCGGCCGTAGAGCTGGGCATCGGATTCGGTGGCATTGATCTGCCGCAGCGTCACCCAACTGTGCGTCCAGGCCAGGTCGAAGACGCGGTCCGCCAGATGCCGATCCTGGTATTTCCCGGCCAGGCTCAGGGCGACGTCGCGTGTCTCACCGACGCCGAAGACCATGTCGATCGTCGCCGTCTGCTCGGGATCGAGTGTTATCCGGTACTGGATCGCCACGATGGGATCCAGCACCGAGCCCTGGCTGCCCGAAAGCGGCGCGGCTTCGAGCATCGCCTGCGGTGCGGCGGTGGTCCGTCCACGGCCGATGAAGCGCATGCGGTCGGTCTCGCAGGAGACCCTCTCGCGCAGCTCCGTTCCGTGCGCGACCATCAGGTGGAACATGCACGGTATCTGCTCGCCGCGCGATCGCGGCCGACGCCTGCAGAGGATGGCGGCCCGGTGCGCGACGATCTCGGTCTGAACGAACAGGTTGCTGAAGGCGGGGTGCAGCGCGTCTGCCGCCGCCGACGCCAGGACGACTTCCGCGTAGCTCGTGACGTCCAGGGCCCTGCGCGTACGGGAGCGATTGGTGATGCTCACCCGGCGCAGCTCGATGTCGTCCTCGGGCGAAACCACGACCTCGGTATGGGTATCGATGTCGTGGTCGCGGCGGCGGAATTCCGCGCGCCCTTCCGAGAATATCGCCTGGTAGGTTTCGGCCCGTTCGAGCGTTGGCTGGTGCGAGGTGGACCAGAACTCGCCGCTCGCGGCGTCGCGGATGTAGCAGAACGTACCCCGATTGTCGCAGGTGCTGTCCTCGCGCCAGCGCGTGACCGCGAGATCCTTCCAGCGGCTGCTGCCGCCGCCGGCGTTGGTCACCATGACGTGGTATCGCCCATTGGACAGCAGTTGCACCTCCGGGGTCGGCGTGTCCGGGCCCTCGAGTACGCGCACCGGCGTTTCCGGACCTCCGGAAATCGCGCTGATGGTCGAAAATTCGCCGGGATGCGACTCGAACACCGCGGTCTTGGGAATGCGCTCGTGCAGCAACAGCATCGTGGCCTTGAAAAGCGGGTCCGACTCGAAGCGCTGCTGCATCGGGCGATCGAGCAGCACATGGGCGAGTGCCAGCAACGTCATGCCCTGGTGATGGGTCATGAACGAGCGGACGACTGCGCTGGCCTGCCCTCGCGGCAGGCGCGCGGACGTGTAGTCGATCGCCTCGTACAGGCCGAATCGCCCCTCGAGGCCGGCGGCCGCGAGTTGCTGTAGGTTGACGCACGCCGCCTCGGGCGCCACCATCAGCGCGAGGGCGGATGCATACGGCGCGACGACGAGATCCTCCGCCAGTCCGCGCTTCAGTCCGAGGCCGGGCACGCCAAACGCGCGGTACTGATAGTTCAGGCTCGCGTCGACGCTGTTGTAGCCGGACTCCGATATCCCCCAGGGCACGCCGCGCTGGTTTCCGTATGCGATCTGCCGCTCGACCGCGATGCGACAGGTCTGCTCGAGCAGCGAGTCTTCGTAGGCGGGCATCACCAGGAGCGGCATCAGGTATTCGAACATCGAGCCGCTCCACGACAGCAGGATCGGCTGGCCGCCGGCGTTGGTAAGCAGGCGTCCGAGGGCAAACCAGTTCTCCTGCGGCAGCGCGCCCTGGGCGATCGCCACGAAGCTGGACAATCGCGACTCCGACGCAAGAAGGTCGTAATAGCCCGGATCCCGCCGGCGCTCGCCGACGTTGTAGCCGATGGCCATCAGATGACGCGCCTTGTCGTACAGGAAGCCGTAGTCCATCCGCGCCAGCTCGCGTGCCTGCAGCGCGAGGCGCTCGACCGCCGCGATCGCGTCCATCGCGCGGCGGCTCGCCTCGGCGAGGGCCCGCCCGAAATTCTCGAGCCACGCACGCTCGTGCGTCACCGTGGTCGCGGCGAGCCGGCCGGCAATGGCCGCGGACATTTCCGCGTCCAGCGCCGCGAGCTCGCGCAGCGTCGGGATCCCGTCGACGTGCGCGAGGGGGTCGAGCCCGCTCGGCGCGCCTGGCAGCGCGAGCCACGGCAGGCGGAACAGCAGTTCGTCCTGCAGGCTGCGGCATTGCCGGACCAGCGCACGCGACCACCACGTCGTTTCGCTCGCGCCCGGCGTTGCATTGCCCGCATCGACGCTGTCGGCGAAGTGCGCGGCGACTTCGGTCGCCCCGGCAATCAGTCGCTCGAGCCATCGTCGCGCGGCTTCGATCGTCGCGGGACGCGAATCGTAAGCCGACTCGAGATCCCGTTGCAGGCGGACCAGCGGGGCTGCGCCCGCGTCGCCCGCCACGTCCGCGAGGACGCGCAGTGTGTCGCTCAACCCCTCGAACCATCGCGGCTCGACGATCTTCCGATCGGGAATCGCGAGCAGCCCCGCGCCCAAAGTCAGAAGATGGCCCGCCAGGTTTCCGCTGTCCACCGACGACACATAGTGCGGTTGCAGCGGCTGCAGCGTCTGGGTGTCGTACCAGTTGTAAAAGTGACCCTGGTGCCGTTCCATCCCCTTCATCGTGTCCAGCGCATTCGTGGTACGCAGGATCAGGGCGCCGGCCGGAATGTATCCGAAGTCGTATGCGGCCAGGTTTGCCAGCAGCGCAAGCCCCAGGTTGGTCGGCGACGTGCGGTGCGCGACCACGTCGACCGGATGTTCCTGATAATTGTCCGGTGGCAACCAGTGGTCGTCCGGGCCGACGAACGTCTCGAAGAACGCCCAGGTCCTGCGTGAGAGCTTGCGCAGGAAGATTGTCTGCTCGATCGTGAGCCTCGCCTCGCGGCGCCGGAGCGGCCGGCTGATCCACCACGCGATCGCGGGCGAGACCAGCCACAGGCACAGGACCGGCGCGCCCGCTGCCAAGGCTCCCGGCGCGCCTGCGGTCGACGCGATCGCCGCGGCCACGGCGATGACCGGGGCGATCCACATCGACCTGCAGCATTCTGCAAGGCCGGCGCTGGGGAATGCCTCGACGCCCGCGCCGGACTCGCGCGCCTCGTCCCTCGATGGCGTCCACTCGAGCAGCCGTCGATGGCTGACGAGCATTCGCCACGCCGTGCGCGCGATCGCATCCACGTTGACCGACGCCTCGTACGGAAGGAAGGCGAGGGTGAGCACCTCGTGGGCGAATGCCTGGGCGGTGGCGCGCGTCGTTGCTGCGAGATGCTGCTTCAGCAGCACCTCCTCGGGCTTCCGCGTCATGTCGACGAGGGAAGCGCAGATCGCCGGAACCAGCAGGATCCCGATGACCACTGCGGTCCAGAACCAGGGCGCCGCCAGCACGGTCCATCCGAGCAGCAGCAGCAGCGTCAAGGCGACCGGAACGAGACTGCGCCGAAGGTTGTCGAGGAGCTTCCATTGCGACAGCCACGAGAGCGGATTCCTCTCTCGTCGACCGCCGTTGCCGGGCACCCGCGGCAACAGCCACCCGGCGAGCTGCCAGTCGCCGCGAACCCAGCGATGCCGGCGCTTCATGTCCGCGCCGTAGCTGGAGGGATACTCCTCGTACAGCTGGGCGTCGCTCATCAGGCCCGACCGGACGTAGCAGCCTTCCAGCAGATCGTGGCTCAGGATCCGGTTCTCCGGGAATCGCCCGCCGAGCACCCGCTCGAAGGTGTCGACCTCGTAGATCCCCTTGCCGATGAACGAGCCTTCGCCGAAGACGTCCTGGTAGACGTCGGAGACCGTGCGCGTATAGGGATCGATGCCCGGCTCGCCGGCGTGCAGGCGCGCGTACCACGAGCGTGCCTTGCCGGGCAGGCTTGCGGCCACGCGCGGCTGCAGGATTCCGTAGCCCCTCGTCACCATGGGCCTGCGCACGCCGTTGCCCGCTTCCTGGAAGCGGGGATGGTTGAGTGGGTGCTCCATCGCGCCGACGAACTCACGCGCCGAGTCGCGGGACAGTTGCGTATCGGTATCGAGCGTGATGACGTACTTCACGTCCGACAGTGCCCGCGTGTCGCCAACGACGAGCGAGAAGCGGTCGCGCGCAGCACCGCGCAGGAACGCATTGAGGTCGGCAAGCTTTCCGCGCTTGCGCTCATGGCCCATCCACAGCCGGTCCTGCGGATTCCAGCGGCGCGGGCGGTGGAAGAGAAAGAAGCTGCCGCCATCGACGCCCCCTTCCGCGTCCTCCGACGGGCTTCCGTACTTCCGGTTCAGCCCGTCGATCCCCCGCGCGGCCACCGCCAGCAGCGCTGCGTCGCCAGGCAGCGTTTCCTCGGATGCGTCCTGGTAATCGGTCAGCAACGCGAAGTGCAGGTGGCCGTCCCGATTGGCCAGGAAGCGCACTTCGAGGGCCTCGACCAGACTTTCGATGTCTGCGACACCTGTCAACATCGCCGGAACCACGACCAGCGTGCGCGCCGTTGACGGGAGGCCGCGCGAGAAATCCATTCTCGGCAGCGCCCGCGGCGCGACCATGAGCATCGCCAGCCAGTTCACAATCGCCACCGCCAGCTGGCTGGTGGCGAGCAGCGCGAGTGCTCCAATCACGACCATGAGTGCGCCGGCGGCGCCGGCGGCACGGGCGTCCGCCAGCAACGCCCCGGTCAGGCTCCCGGTGATCAGCGCGATCGCGCCGAGGTACAGCGACAACGGGTAGCGCCCCGCCGCGCGCCTGGCGGCGTCGACAAGCGGAACGCGCATCTCGACCGCCCGTTCCAGTTGAGGGCGCCCGTTGTCGATCAGATAGAAGCCGACATGGGACGCCGGATCCGATCGGCCGCCATTGGCGGCAGCACGCGCCGCGCCTTCATGTGCGAGCTGGATTGCCTTGCGCGCCACTTCGCTTTCGGACAACCGGCTGCGTCTGGCGATCTGCTCGACGACGTGCCGGTACCGGTCACGCGTCGCGAAATCCATCTCGGTGTAGAACCCGCCCGGATCCTCCCGCAGCTTATGCTCGACGGAGCTCATCGCCTCGACGAACTCGCTCCAGTCCATCGATCCCAGGAACCGCAGGCTTCCGATGCTGTTGCTGATCGAGACCTGGTCGCCGGCCTGCTCCTGCGTCTCCGATTGCACCAACTGCTCGATCGTCAAACCCGACTCGAAGAGCCGCTGCTCGATCCACGTGAGCGGTAACGCCAATGCCGGACTTTGCCCCTGCAGCCGCCGTGCGAGCTCGGCGACGAACGAGCTCACCATCGGCGGGCTCGACCGCGCCATGTCCGCGATGACCAGGATCAGGCTTTTCGGATCCTGCTCGGCGACTTCCATCATGCGGTCGGCCCACGCATCGGCACGATTCCGGTCAATCGTACCGGCGGCGATACGCGTTCCGACGCGACGCAGATTCTCGATCAGCGCCAGCCGCAGCATGATCGGAAAGGCCCACAATTCACCCAGCAGGAGCGGCGACACGGTCTGATAGGCTGCGACGAAACGGGTGAGGCCCTCGCCATCCACCCGGCCGTCGCCATGCGAGATCGCTTCGAGCGCGAGGTCGTACACCCGCGGAAGCCGGGCCGATGCGCCGTGAGCGAGTCCGGGCAGTTCCCGGCTGTACCCCTTTGGCAGGTGGCGCTTGGCCGTCCGGATCTGGTCTTCGATCAGATAGAAGTTGTCGAGCAGCCATTCCGCCGCAGGCGTGATCCTCCGATTTGCCGTGACCGCCGCCGTCAGCAGGTCGCAGACTTCGGTCAGTACGCCTTCATTCTCGGCCAGACGCGCCAGAAGCTGGCCCGAAGCGCGCTCCCGCGCCAGGTGGTGCGATGCCGCGAGACTCTTCCCGTGCCGCTCCATCTGATCGGCACCGAACAACTCGGCCCGAAGCGGGGCTTCCTTGCCGGCGAACTTTCGCGGCGAGCGGTCACGGGCGCGACTACCGAAAACGAGTGAGTGAATTCGCATGCGTTCTGGGCAGCAAGCGCG
>JAGXBK010000087.1 GCA_018971195.1 Betaproteobacteria bacterium | reverse complement strand
GGTCCGATGCTGCGCGGCGACTGGCGCGGCCGGCAGCTCGGCTCGGGCTCCGACGTCTGGAAATACTGGGCCGAGAAGCGTGCCGGCAAGCTCTCCGACGAGGCGTGGGAGGAGATCGAGAACGGCATCGCGCGCTCGCAGGGCCATTGCATGACCATGGGCACTGCGTCGACGATGACCTCGGCCGCCGAGGCGCTGGGGATGACGCTCGCCGGGGCGGCGTCGATTCCCGCGGCCGACTCGCGCCACGCGCGGATGGCGAGCGCGACCGGCCGGCGCGCCGTCGACATGGTGTGGGAGGACCTGAAGCCGCGCGACATCCTGACCGCAGCGAGCTTCGACAACGCGATCACGACGGTGCTGGCACTCGGCGGCTCGACCAACGCGCTGGTGCACCTGATCGCCATCGCGCGCCGCGCGGGCGTACCACTGACGCTCGAGCGTTTCGACTTTCTTTCGCGGCGCACGCCGCTGGTGGCCAACGTCCGCCCTGCCGGCAAGTTCCTGATGGAAGACTTCTACTACGCAGGCGGATTGCGGGCGCTGATGGCGACCATCTCCGACCTGCTCGCCCTCGACGTGAAAACGGTCGAGGGCAGGACGCTGGGCGAGGCGCTCGCCGGCGCCGAGGTGTTCGACGCCGACGTGATCCTGCCGCGCGAGCGCGCGCTGGTGTCGTCCGGCAGCCTCGCCGTGCTGCGCGGCAACCTGGCGCCCGATGGTGCGGTGATCAAGCCCGCCGCTGCCGAAGCGCGATTGCTGCGGCACCGCGGGCCGGCGCTCGTGTTCGAGAACTACAACGACATGGCGGCCCGGATCGACGATCCTGCGTTGCCGGCAACCGCTGAATCGGTGATCGTGCTGAAGCACGCGGGACCGCAGGGTGCACCCGGCATGCCGGAGTGGGGCCAGTTGCCGATCCCGAAGAAGCTCCTCGAGCAGGGCGTGCGCGACATGCTGCGGATCTCGGACGCGCGGATGAGCGGAACGGCCTACGGTGCCTGCGTGCTCCACGTCGCCCCCGAATCTTGGGTCGGCGGACCGCTGGCGCTGGTGCACGATGGCGACATGATCGTCCTCGACGTCGGTGCGCGGTCGCTGCAGCTCGACATCGACAGCGCGGAGCTCGCTCGCCGCCGCGCGGCCTGGCGCCGGCCCGCGCCGCATTTCACGCGCGGCTTCGGGGCGCTCTACCAGGAGCACATCACGCAGGCCGACCAGGGCTGCGATTTCGATTTCCTCGAAGGCACGGCGGAAACGCCCGACCCCGAGATACACTGACATTCCGGGTACAGTCGCGCGGCCCCGAAGGGCGCGGCCCACCACGCCGGTTCACCGATGAACGACGATCCGTTCTTTCCCGGCTTCACTGCGCACCAGATCCGCACGGCGCAGACCGAGATCCGCTGCGTCGTCGGCGGTGACGGCCCGCCGGTGCTGCTGCTGCACGGCTATCCGCAGACCCACGTGATGTGGCACCGAGTCGCCCCGGCGCTGGCGCGCCATTACACGGTGGTGTGCGCCGACCTGCGCGGCTATGGCGACTCCGGCAAGCCGCCATCCGACCCTTCTCATGCCCCGTACTCGAAGCGCGCGATGGCCGGCGACATGGTCGAGCTGATGCGCGATCTCGGCCACCCGCGCTTTCGCCTCGCCGGCCACGATCGCGGCGGCCGGGTCGCCCACCGGCTGTGCCTCGACCATCCCGACGTGGTCTCCCACGTGGCGGTGCTCGACATCTCGCCGACGCGCACCATGTACGCGGCGACCGACATGGCTTTCGCGACTGCGTACTACCACTGGTTCTTCCTCATCCAGCCTTTCGACTTGCCCGAGCGCCTGATCGGCGCCGATCCCGTGTACTACCTGCACCGCAAGCTCGGCGGGTGGGGAACGGGACTCGCCCATTTCGATCCGCGCGCGCTGGCCGAATATGAGCGCTGCTACAGCAATCCCGAGACCATTCACGCGAGCTGCGAGGATTACCGCGCTGCCGCGTCGATCGATCTCGAGCACGACGCCGCGACCGGGGCGCAGCGCATCGGCTGTCCGTTGCTGGTGCTCTGGGGCGAGCGCGGCGTCGTGCACCGCTACTTCAAGCCGCTCGACGACTGGGCCGCGGTGGCCACCGACGTTCGGGGCCGGGCACTGCCTTGCGGGCATTATCTGGCCGAGGAGGTTCCCGACCAGACGCTCGCGGAGCTGACGGCGTTCTTCGGGAACTGATGCAAGCTGTGCGGCGGCGGGAACGTTTCCCGTCCCCGTCGCCGGTCCTGCGTATCGAATGCGTATTCCCGGTCACTTCACCTTGGCCAGCATGCCGGTGACCTCGTCTTTGGAGAAGGCCCGCAGCGTCTGCGTCCGGATGTTCCCCGCCGTGCCGGTGGCCATCGCGAATGCGGCCATGGTTGCGTCGTCGGGGGCGTCGAATTCGATGACGAGATCGTAGCTGCCGATCGTCCAGTGGATGCTCTTCATCGTGATGCCCATCTTCTTCGCTTGTTCCCTGGCGGCGTCGGCGCGCTTGGTGGTTTCCTTGACGCTGCGGATTCCCTGGTCGGTGAAGCTTGCAAGAACGATGAACGTGGCCATGCTGATCCCTCCCGGCAACGAGTGCCGTTAAACGAGCGTTGACGTTGACTGCGGCCTCGAACCGTGCCAGCCGGATGTGGTGCCCGCAAGGTTGCAGCGTCCGGAGTCGGACGCCCGGCTGCCCACGCGGTCGATCTTGGCAGCATAGCCCCGGAGCCTAAGCGACGGCAAAGGCGGCTGCTATAATTGCCAGTGGCCGGATCCGGGGTACCCGCTCCGGCCATTGCAGTTCAAATGGCCAAGTAGCTCAGTTGGTAGAGCAGAGGACTGAAAATCCTTGTGTCGGTGGTTCAATTCCGCCCTTGGCCACCAATCTTTCACCGTTGAATTAGCGGGTTGCAGCAAAAGCCTCCCGTTGTCATCCCCCGTTCGGGGACACTGGTGGGGCAGTGAATCCAAGTAACTGTCCGCTCGTGCTCCAAGGTGCGCAGTCACGTTGAGATCGATCGCGCAGCAAGCCCACGGTGGGGCCGATGCGCAACCGATTCCGGACCAACACGGGGTCCGGGTGTGATCTACCGCACCGGGATGACTGCAATGCCTACCATCGAATGCCGAAGTGCGCCCGACGGCGCGATTACCTACCGCGCCAAAGTCCGAGTCAAGGCCGCCCCCGAGTTTCCGCCAGCTTCGCCCGGAAGACTGATGCTACAAAGTGGGGGCGCGCAACGGAAATCGCCATCCGCGAGGACGGCTACTTCAAGAACTCAGCGGCCAGGCAGTACACGCTCGCGGATGCGGTCGATCGCTACGTCCGCGAGGTGCTCCCGCGCAAGCCGCGAACAGCCAAGTTCCAGGCGCGCCAGCTCGCCTGGTGGCGTATGGAGCTCGGCCGCCGCTTCATGGCTGACGTGAACGCGAACGCCGTCTCGAAAGCGCGCACAACGCTGGAATCGAAGCCTGCGTGCTCCGCTGACCAAGGGCTCCGGCGAGGCCCGTTGTTAGTACCGGTGCACGGCGTCGCCGATAGACGCACGTCGTCTGTCTTGGGGTTCACCCGACCAACGTAAACACATGCTACGTCGAAGGTGCGCTTTCGAGTCTCGTGCAGGTCTGCTGTGGGTCGACGTATCTGGCCGCCGGCGCCGGGACGCAGCACTGTCGGCTTTTCATCCCAGACGTTAACGCTGCTTTCCGTACTGGGCGCTTGTCCAGCGCACGATGATGGCATGCAAGGCATCCAATCCATCGGTGAGCGCCGCAGGCCCCGGCTGCAGGATGATGGGCGATTTGATTTCGTGAAGCTCTGCGTTGCGTACGGCGGGAATGTCTGCCCAACCCAGCCGCGCAGCTACGCGTTCCGGACGGAACTTCTTGCCGCACCAGGAGCCGATGATGATATCCGGTCGGCTACGCACAACCTCCTGTTGATCGGCGACGATGCGACCCTGGGCAAGGCTGCTCGCGGCCCGCTCTGGAAATATGTCGACGCCACCGGCGATGTCGATGAGCTCCGATACCCAACGGATCGCGCTGATCTGTGGATCATCCCACTCCTCGAAGTAGACGCGGGGCCGACAGGGCAAGCGAAGCGTCGCTGCGCGCACTTGGGCAATGTGCGCTTCGAGCGCTCCTGCGTAACGCTCGCTTCGTTCCCACGCGCCGACCATGGCGCCGAGACGGCGTACATAGGCGAGGATGCCCGCCACCGAGCGATGGTTGCTGATCCATACTTCAACGCCACGCTTGATAAGCGCCTGGGCGATATCGGCTTGGATGTCGGAGAACCCAACCACGAAATCCGGTTCGAGCCGAACGATGTCATCGATTTTCGCGCTCGTGAAGGCAGATACCTTAGGCTTTTCTCGCCTCGCTCTTGCGGGTCGCACGGTGAACCCGGAAATGCCTACAATGCGATCCGCTTCGCCGATGGAGTAGAGCACTTCGGTCGGCTCTTCGGTCAGGCACACAATGCGCCGGGGAAAGGCGTTGGCCATGGCTAAGGATCATGGGTGAGCGCTGTGCCCCGCAACACCACGGGTCCAATTTACACTGTCCCCTGGCATCGATCTCACCAAGAGCGATGCACAAACGGGGTGTTTCGCGAACTCGACCGGAACGATAGCATTCTCAGATGCTGAGGATTCGCGGTAATTATCCCCCGGCTTTGCCGGGGGATAATTACTCGCATCGGGTCGGTGTTCACGGCCGGTGACTTGCACGGCATTGGCACACGCACCGTTGATGGGTCGGTGTCCTTCCTGGACGCGGGGAGTGCCCGTAGGTCGCCAATACGCTAATATGTCCGTGGCGGCGCGAAGCGCCACGTACTGAGCCCACGGCGGTAAGAACGAAGCAGGCCGTACCTGGACGCCGTACGCAGCACAGCGCTGACTCGCAGTTGCGACGATCCGCCGGCGTTCGAGTCGGCGCGATGTCTCGATGCGTGCGGCGAAATCGCCTGCAGAAACACGTGTCCGAACTCCGCTTCGAGGTCGACGTCCGTCAATTGTCCAGTCAGACGCGTTATTCGATAACCTGCCGACGAGCGGATAGACCGTGGTTGGAGCCGGCGGTCCCATTCGCACCGCAGTGGGAGAGCGACTTCTATGAACAAACCCAAGCTAACCTACTTCGACGCCCCCGTCAGCCGCGGCGAGGAGTGCCGCCTCGCCCTGCACCTCGCCGGCGTCGACTTCGAAGACGCGCGGATCAAACCGGCCGACTGGCCCGCGATGAAGGAGCAGATGCCCTACGGCGGCCTGCCCGTCCTCGAGTTACCTGGACGCCCACCACTCGCGCACTCCAACGCCATTCTCGTTTTCATCGGTCGACGACACGGCCTCCATCCTGCCGACGACTTCGAAGCGGCAATTCACGAAGGCATGATGCAGCACGTGGAGGATCTTCGCGCGGTCGTCGCGCCGACCAACCGCATGGGGGACGCCGAGAAGCGAGTCGCGCGCGAGACGATCGTGGCGGGCTTCCTCCCGGCGTGGGCGCGCTATGCGGAACGGAACATCCCGGGCTCGCCGTTCTTCGGCGGGGCGAAGCTTCACGTCGTGGACCTCAAACTCCACATGGCGGTGCGTTGGTTCATCGGCGGCAAGGTCGACCACATTCCCGCGACGATTTTCGCCGGCTACCCCAAGCTCATCGCGGTCTACGAGGCCGTGCGCGACCATCCCGGCGTGAAATCCTGGTACGCGAAGGATTGAGCCGCGTCTGCGGGACCCGCGCTGCGGCGTTGCGGGCCGCAGTTTTCTCAGGAGATGCGACCCACCTCGTGCCGGGTACTGAGGACTTCGAGTTCAGCTCTCCGGCTTATCTAACTGCTCAGTGGATGCGATGCACCGACCGCGCAACGAAGTCCCGAAGAGCGGTCATAAAAAGGCACAATCGTTCGGCTGCCTGGCGCCTCAATTGTTCGCGATCCGCGGATCCAGAGTGCCTACCGACGGTGTGCCGGCCGGTTCGATCCCGTACTCGTACGGTTGGCCGTCGCGGTCATAACCACGGCGTAACTCTGCGCTGAGTGACTCCTCGCGCTGTGCGCGATGGCAAGCCGCGTGGGATGTAGTCGTTTTCGACTACTCCACTCCGAGGTTTCCACCATGAAAACGTTTTTCGCCACGCCCGATCGCGCGATGGCCAACGTCATCGACCGCGGTATCGAGGTCATTCGGCTCACGCCGCCCCACACGTAGTGCTCGTGCCGGCTTATGGGGCGCCTTGCGCCCTGCAAGCCCATGGCTGGGTAGCCGACGTGGCGACTCAACCAGAGCACTGCCATGACCACTTTCCTCCCGACCGGCGACGACGACCTGAGCGACTCCTTCTTCGCCGCCTGGTTCGATTCCGCCCTTGGCCACCAACCCTTTGATTAGGTAACGGACAAGCTCCGGGACCGAGTCCTGTCCGCGATTTCCGGTCGCGTGAATCCCGACTTCGTCGTTCGAACCTCCAGACCCCGAAGTCCTCCCAGAACGTTCTACGCCCGGAGTGTCTATAGGGAGGCGACGCCTGCGTTCCCGCCCCGCCGAGTCAGTCCGGGTTCGGACCTTCCGCCGCGTTTTCAAGCACCTTGCCAGTCTGCGCGTCCACGCCGACCTCCTGAGTCAGCTTGCCCTGGCGAATGTCGAACGAGTAACGCAGACCGCTGCCTCCACTTTCCTTTTCGAGTTCTGCGTCGATGATCTTGCCGGGGTGCGCGCGGAGGGCAATGCTACGTGCTTCCGCCATGCCGACTTTGGCGTCGCGTGCAAATTGCTCGCCGGTATAGGCGTGGGCGGCGACTGTGCCGCCAAACACCGCGGCCGCGACTACCAGGAAGGTGAGGCGCGGGTTGCGAACGGTCTTCAATGTACGGTCTCTCATGACGTTGCTCCTGATTGCTTCCATACGGACAGGCACGATTGCCTGCCCACGACGTCATCCTGGGCCGGGCACCTTAGTGGAAACTTAAACGCGTCGCAGCGAATGGGTGTAGAAAGTCGCGGGATCCAGGCTAATCTCCCACGATTCGAGCGGCCGCGATGGTGTCGAGATCTGCACCGGCCACGCTGATCTCGCCCGTGCGATGCTCGATTCCGGCGACGGCCACCTGTCAGCCCACTTTCCGCAGGAATGGCTGCGCGATCCAGAAAGCTACTGGTTGCGCGGCGACCCCGTCGATGTGCCTTGCGACGATCCGGGCTTGCCGCAGGCTCTTGTCGAGGTGCACCACATGGCGTGGCAATCGTCTTGACGCTTGCAGCCCAATCCGACCCAGCCGCTGTACACTCGCGAACAGAACCAATATCGGGGAAGCGGATACGGTGAGTATGGATTCATTCGTCAACCGCAACGAGTCGACGTCCAGCGACAACCGTGTCCCCTACTAATCCGAGGACGAACAGGCTTCTCGCGGCGTTGCCCGAGGCGGCCTACCGGCGCCTGCTCCCCGACCTGGAGGCGTCGAACTTGCGCGTGGGCGAGACGCTGTTTCGCCGGTCCGGGCGATTGCAACACGCATACTTTCCCACCACCAGCATCGTCACGCTCTCCTATGCCGTCGAGGAGGACGGCGCCATGGCCAAGGCGTGGCCCGTGGGTCGCGAAGGGGTGGTGGGGATTTCGCTGTTCCTGGGTAGTCCGAGGCGCGACAACCGGGCCGACGTACAGATCAGCGGGGTCGCGTTTCGCCTGCCAACGTCGGCGTTGCTGGCCGAGTTCAAGCGCGCGGGGGCATTCCAACACCTGTTGCTCCGCTACGTGTTCGCTCTGGTGACGCAGGCCTCGCAATTGGGCGTGTGCAGTCACTACCACCCTATCGAGCAGCGGTTCTGCCGATTTCTTTCCCTGCTCTTCGACCGCGTACGCGCAGACCATGTCGCCATCACGCAAGCGCGGATTGCGGAGCTGCTTGGCGTGCGTCGCGTATCGATCAGCAACGCCGCCGCGCATTTGCACGCCACAGGTGTGATCGAGTACCGCCGCGGCAACATTCAGCTTGTCAGTCGGGCCCGGTTGGAAGCGCGGGCTTGCCCATGCGCCGCAATCATCAGGCGCGCGTTCGCATCTGTTACAAAGTAGCGTCGCCCCGCAAAGTTGCTGCCGTGCGATCCGGGGGCACCCGAGCACGCTGCCCGCAGGGTCGATGCGGGGCATGGCCTGCCTGCATGCTGTCGGCGCGCATCACCCAGTTCGATCGTCCAGAACAAACGCGGTCGGCACCCTGCTCCTTTCCATCGCGCGAAGCAGGGCCGTCGCAGCGCGCTCGGCAATCCGGGATTCCGCGCGTTGCCCAGAATTGCTGGGGCGCGGCCGCGCGGGCTCGCTTGGGGCTTCGCCGCCGGGACCGGCGCGCAGACCAGCGCCTTTACGCCGACGCGGTCCCGATGGAAAAGGACCGAGCCGGTGGCCTTCGTGCAACTCGTTCACCTTCAATGCATGCTTGCCCATCGATCCACCGCTGAAGTTTCGAAGGTGAGGATGATCGCGGGTATCGCTGCCCACTGTCTGTTCGGCGCCACACGCACGGTGACGCCGCGTGCGCGAGCGACAATGGCTGACGAAGGATCTCAGCAGCCTGGATTCAGGTCCCGTCTGCCGCGTCCGCATGGAGGCGACCCGACTCGAATGCGCCGACGACCGCGGCATGACCTCTTTCGGTCTGATCTATGTCGCGACCCGCGAAATGCTTCAGGGATTGATCGAATCCTTGCGCCTGACATCGAGCGTGTCCAAGCGCACATACCCGCATCTCGCGCGAGTGCTGAAATGCATGGCATCGTGCTGCGTCCGCGACGCGGCGATGCGCTTGCCTGGTCAGGCCAACGACCATTCGTCTATCGGCCTCGACGGCGGGCCGGGATCGGGCCGATTTTCTCGGTGGTCGTGCCATCGCAAGAGTTCGGCGCTTCCGTACGGCCCGCGCGGACCCGCGACCGGAGCTCCCGCCATGCGGTCGTCACCCGCTGAAGCAGATATGCCAGGGCTTGCGCCTGGTATCGCGAGATGAATCGCCGCACGAAACCTCGCCTGGCTGCCGTCGTCGCCGATTTCGCGCCTGCGGGCAAGGACTCGACGGCGGTGCGTGATCGGGGCGCGACGCAAAACCCCGCGATGCCCGACGCAACCGCGACCAGTGCGAGCGTCGACGGCCGCGTCACGGCTGCACGGAGGGCTGATCGAGCGCGACCCGCGCTGTTTCGGAGTTTGTGTCTGGACTGAGACACGCGCGTTTCCGCGGCCGAGATCGCAGCGAGGGCGGAGGGTCGCCTCATGGCGCCGATGGCTTGGCCATGGAAGGGCCCGCCAACTGTCGCCGCGTCGCCGTGAACAGCAGGTCACGGCTGACCCCGATGCACCAGTAAAGCAGCCCCCCGCCCGCGACCAGATTGATTGCGGCGACCAGGATTACCGCCGCAATCGGAAGCAAGCCCAGCGAGACAACGTACATCACGAGCGCGCCCATCAATCCCATCCAGGCGGTGACCATGCAAATGGCCGCGACCAGCCCGCCTACCATCATTCGAACCAGAGCGACTCCGGCTTGGCGAGCCTCGAGTGTCACCAAATCGAGATAGGCGGAAACGGTCTCGCGCGCGCACGTCAGTACATTCGACAACTCGCCCAGCACGCCGCCAGTCGGCGGCGACGTAGCCACGCGAGCGCTGTCCGTTTGCGAAGCTGCACTCACTTCCGCCTTCGATGAACCTTCTGCGGCGACTTCCGTCGGGCTGGCGCGACGTGTACGTTGGACGTGCATCCGCGTCCTCGCGACATCTGCCTAGGAGCGGATGATGCGGCTCAGCAGGAATCCCGCGAGGACGGCGACACCCACCGACATGAGCGGATTCTCGGAAATGTAGGTGCTGGTGTTGGTGACCAGCTTCTTCTGAGTGGCATTCAGGCTTGCACCCTGCGCGCCAAGCCAATCGGCGGCAGGAGCTGCCGAGGTGGCTGCCTTGTCCACTGCCAGGTGGGCCATCGCCGCAACCTGGTCAATCGCAGGCTTCGCCTTTCGCGCTGCGGCGTCCGCAGCCTCGGCCACCGAGCTGACCGCGGCATGAGCACCGGCCGTTGCCGTGCTCAACACGCCGTCAGCGTTGGTCGAGTTGCCGGCAATCGAGGGGGCGATTCCATATGCGGTATGTTCCATGCGTTTCTCCGGGTGAGTGTATGCGACCTGACAACGCCTGCGACGTGGATGGGCGCGTTCGACCGCGGCCACGCGTAGTTGCGACCATGAGTTCCGCCCCAAGCACGCCTTGCGAACGTCGGCCAAGGATATGCGGCAGGCGAATGACCGTCTGTACGTTGGCACACGAAGCCGCAGCCGCAGGTCCCGGACCGCGCACGGCGCGTGCCAAACGGGGCCGGTCAGCCGCAGCAGGCGTCGCGTTCCTGCATCGGAGGACACTTCACCGACCCGTAGGAGCAGAACACGCAGCAGTCGCCGGCCCTGGGACGCAGCAGCGTCTTGCACCGGCTGCATTCGTAGTAGAACAGGCAGGCATCCGTCGGCATCGTCTCCTGGGAGGCAAGGCCGCAATGCGGGCAGGTCAGCACCGATTCGAGCACGACCGCCTTCATCGGGGGCTCATTTGCGGGCCGTGGCGGGATAGCCCGCGTTGGTCGTGGCCCTGACCAGCGCCGTCGCATTGGTCCGACCTGGATCGAATTTCACGGTGGCCGTCTTCGTGGCGAAATCGATCTTGGTCGCATCCACGCCGGGCACCTGGTCCAGCGCCTTCTTGACCGTGATCGGGCAGAGCTCGCAGGTCATGTTCTGAACGTCGAGGACGACCGTTTTTGGGTCTGCCGCAAGGACGCCAAACGGCATCACGAGAAGGATCGCGAAGAGCACGCTGCGCATGGGAATCTCCTGTCAGTAGAACAGTGGTGCGAGCCATGGCACGGCCAACAGCCCGAGCAGCAGGACGGTGACCAGCCAGAAGATCATTCGCTGCCGCCTGGCCGTTTGCGGATCCGCGCAGGTCGTGCCGGAGGCGCAGGCTTGGGGGGCCCGATAAAGCTTGCGGAACCCGAGGCCAAGGAAGAGCAGCGTCAGACCAATGAACAACGGACGGTAGGGTTCGAATGCCGTGAGGTTGCCGATCCACGCGCCGCCGATGCCCAGCATGAGCAGCACCAGCGGTCCCACGCAGCAGACGGACGCGCCTATTGCGGCGACTACCCCCGCCACCAGTGATCCTTTGGCGTTCAGCGCAGGCACTAAGGCTTCTCCCGGATTCCATTGGCCAGCGTAGCATCCACTCCGTACCATGGTACGGAATCAAGGGGTGGTGATGAACATCGAACTGACCATAGGGCGCCTCGCCAAGGCGGCGGGCGTGACCGTCGAGACGATCCGCTACTACCAGCGCCGCGGCCTGGTGGACGAGCCTGCCAAGCCTCTCGGCGGCCACCGGCGTTACGCCCCATCGGCGGTATGGCGGGTGCGGTTCATCAAGCGCGCCCAACAGCTCGGCTTTACGCTGGAAGAGGTTACGGGCCTGCTACGGCTGGAAGACGGTCAGAGCTGTCGGGAAACGCGGCTGCTCGCCGAGCGCAAGCTTTTGCTGATCGAGGCCCGTATCGCC
>JAGXBK010000086.1 GCA_018971195.1 Betaproteobacteria bacterium | reverse complement strand
GGCGCCGGCATTCCACGGCGCGAAGAAGCAGCTCCAGGCGTGCTTGGCCCAGCCGGGCGACGAGATGTTGAGGTGGATGTCGCCCGGTTCGAGCCCGATCCAGTACATCGTCGACAGGTGCCCGACCGGATAGCTCTGGTGGGTATGCAGCACCAGCTTGGGCTTCGATGTCGTGCCCGAGGTGAAATAGAGCAGCAGCGGGTCGTCCGCGCGGGTCGGAGCGTCGGGCGCGAACGTGGTCGGCCATGCAGCGGCCGCCTCGTGGCTCGTCCAGCCCGGCTGCGGCGCGCCGACGCAGATCCGGGTGTAGCCACCGGCCACGTCGACGAACTTGGGCGCATGCGCGCTGGCAGCGACGACATGGCGCACCCGTCCGCGGTCGATGCGGTCGCGCAGGTCGTCGGCCGTCAGCAGCGCGGTCGCGGGGATCACGACCGCCCCGAGCTTCATCGCCGCGAGCATCGTCTCCCACAGCGCAAGCTCGTTGCCCAGCATCAGCAGGATGCGATCGCCCCGCCCCACGCCGAGGCTCTTCAGATGGTTGGCGACCTGCGACGAGCGCTCCGCCATCTGCCGGAACGAGCGCTTGTGCTCGCTGCCGTCCGCGCCGACGATCCACAGCGCCGGCGCCTCGTTGCCGCGTGCCATCGCATCGAAGTGGTCGAGGGCCCAGTTGAAATGCGAGAGCTGCGGCCAGCGGAAACCGCGCACGG
Organism: Betaproteobacteria bacterium; assembly: GCA_018971195.1. Taxonomy (GTDB): domain Bacteria; phylum Pseudomonadota; class Gammaproteobacteria; order Burkholderiales; family Casimicrobiaceae; genus VBCG01. Next base: position 10,996 of record JAGXBK010000086.1, on the reverse strand, counting down.
CCGCATCGTAGTCGGTGCGATGCGCGAGCAGGAAGTCGCGCGCCGCGGTGAAGGCGCCATCGGAAGCGTTCATGGGGATGCCTGGGATTCGCTGCCGCGATTACACACCAACTTCGCGCCCGAATGAAGTGCCGTCTAGGCGCGCCGGAACATCGTCCGCCGCGTGTTGACGAACGCCGGCCGCACGCGGGCGCTCCAGGGCGTGCCGCGCACCGCCAGCCACGGCGGACTGCCCAGGATCTCCGGCCGCGCCAGGTCATAGCAGGCGTGATAGCGCGGATGACCGTCGACGTCGCGGTAGCGCTTCGCGCGCACGGTGCCCGGAACCGATGCGAGGCCGGGCAGGTGCTCGCTGTCGTACCACGCGTTGAAATCGGCTTCCCGCTCGGCGAGCACGTCGGTCTCGACGACGTAGTGCCAGGGCGCCGCTTCACCCGAGGAGGCGCCTGCGATGCCGGTCATCGTCGCGAGGCGTGCGACGGTCGCACCGGGCAGCGCTTCCTGCAGGCAGACCGCGAGCCGCGCCAGTGCCGCGTCGTCGCCCCCGACGTCCACGTACGCACAGCCTTCGTCGGCATCGACGGTGCGGAATACGCGCAGCTCCCGGGCGACGGGATGGCCCGCGAGCAGGTCGCGCAACGCCACGACCGGGCCGCGTTCAGGCCAGCGGAACTTCACCAGCAGCACGTCGACCGGCGGCGGCGTCATCGGTGCCCGACGTTCAGCGCGACCAGAACGCGCGACACCATGTTGTAGGCCGCGATGGTGGTGACGACCTCGACGACCCCCCGGGCGTCGAAGCGCGTCCGCAGCCGGTCGAACAGGGCATCGGGAACGTCGATGTCGCGCGTCATCGCGTCGGCGAGCTCGAGCATCAGGCGTTCGTCGTCGTCGAAAGGATCGGGGTCCCCGTTCGCCTGCGTCGACCCGTCGCCGCGCCGCCAGCGCGAGATCGCGTCGATCTTCGCCTGCGGCACCCCCGCGGCGAGCGCGTGCGGCAGGTGGGCTTCGTACTCGAACGATGCGCGGTTTTGCACCGCCACGCGCAGGATGGCGAGCTCGCGCAGGTTGGAAGGAACGCGCGTCCGGCTTCGCACCGCGGTCAGCAGCTTTTCCCAGCCCTCGGCAATCGGCGGACTGTTGAGCAGCACCTGGTACAGCAGCGAGATGCGCCCGCGCTCGGCCAGGATCGCGCGCTCGATGCCGGCCAGCTCGGGCCGGGTGCCAGGCTCGACCTGCGGCACGCGGATGTCACCGGTCATCGCGCGGCTGCCGCAGCGACGGTTGCGTCGGGCAGGGTCATCAGCCCTCCGGCGAGATGTGCTTCGCCTTGATCAGCGTGCCCCACTTCTCGGTGTCGTGCACCAGCAGCTTCTCGAGTTCCCGGGGCGTCGACGATGCCGGCTCGGCACCGGCGGCCAGCAGCTTGTCGCGTACCGCGGCGCTGGCGAGCGTCTTGCGCGCGGCTTCGTTCAGCGCCTTGATCGCTGCCGCCGGCGTCTTGGCGCTGACGAACAGCCCGTACCAGTTGTCGGTGTCGACGCCCGGCAGTCCCTGCTCGGCCAGCGTGGGCACGTTCGGCAGCTCCGGATTGCGTTTCGGCGCCGCAATGCCGATCGCGCGCAGCTTGCCGCCCCGGACCTGGCCGATCAGGCCCGGCACGTCGCCGAAGAACGCCTGGACCTGTCCGCCAAGGAGGTCGGTGATCGCCGGCGCCGCGCCCTTGTACGGGACGTGCAGGAAATTCACTTTCGTCGACTCGGCGAGCTGCTCCATCGCCAGGTGGGGAATGCTGCCGATCCCGGTCGACGCGATCGCCACCGGCTTCGATGCCTTCCGCGCGTTGGCGACGAACTCGGCCGCGCTCTTCGCCGGATTGGCCGGGTTGACGACCAGCAGCTCGTTGTTGTTGACGACGAGGGACACCGGGGCGAGATCGGCAACGTCGTAGGCGAGCCTGGAGTACAGGACCGGGTTGATCGCAACCGCTCCGACGCTGGAGAGCCAGATCGTCGTGCCGTCGGGCGTCGCGCGCGCGACGTATTCCGCCGCGACCGCGCCGTTGCCGCCCGGCTTGTTCTCGACGATCACGTGCTTGTGGAGCTCGCTGCCGAGCTGCCCGGAGATCGTCCGCGCAACGAAGTCCGTCGGACCACCGGCCGGGAACGCGACGACGAGGTGGACGACGTTTTCCTGCCCGCATGCGGGTGCGGCGGCGAAGGCGCCGATCAGCACCAGTGCGGAGGCGATTCTGCGAATCATCGGTTGCTCCTTCGGGTTTGGCGTTCCGGTTCTTTCAGTCGCAGCGGACGGTCATGCCGCCATTGACGACGATCTCGGTGCCGGTGATGAGCCGGTGACGATCACGACCTTGCGCTCGAAGCGCTTCACGGGTGGGGACCGAAGCGGTAAAGGCGCTCCGGATTGGCGACGAGCAGCGCTTGCCGCTGCACAGCACCCGGTGCGATCTGCTCGATCAGGTCGGCGAGCAGTCCGTCGTCGGGAACATGATCGAGGTTGGGGTGCGGCCAGTCGGTTCCCCACAGCACGCGATCCCCTGCGTCCTCGACCAGTGCCTTCGCGAACGCGACGGCATCGGCATAGGGCGGCCCCTGGCGCGATGCGCGCTCCGGGCCGCTGACCTTCACGAAGAACCTCGGATCGCGCATCAGCTCGCGCAGTCGGCGGAAATCCGGCTGGTCGACTCCGCGTGAGGCGTCGATGCGCGCCATGTGGTCGATGACCACCGGAACCGGCGAGCGCAGCAGCGCGGGAGCGAGGTCGTGAATCAGCGGGCTCTCGAAATGCAGCTGCAGATGCCAGCCGATGCCGGCGAGCCGCTTGCCGAACGCGACGACGTCCTCGATCGGGGTCGCGGCGCCCAGGTGGCGCATGAAATGGAATCGCGCGCCGCGGAAGCCCGCGGCGTCGAGCCGCGCGAGCTCGGCATCGTCGACCGAAAGCGGCACGAGCGCGATGCCGACGTAGGCGCCGCGCTTGGCCGCCAGCGCGTCCTCGGTCACCGAATTGTCGTAACCGTGGGCGTTCGACTGGACGACGACGCAACGCTCGATGCCGAGCAGCGCGTGCAGCGCGAACAGCTTCTCCTTCGGCGCTTCGCAGGGCGTGAAGCTGCGCCCCGGCGCGAACGGGAACCGCGGCTGCGGCCCGAACACGTGGACGTGCGCGTCGCACGCGCCTCCAGGCAACGCGAGCTTCGGCCGACGGGGGGATGCGAGGTAGGAGAGCGGCTGGGATGACATGACCGGGCGGGCGGCGGGACAGGAATCGGCAACGGCGCGATTCTGCGGCGGCGCCGGCCAGAAGGGAAGCGCATGGGTAGCATGGCTGCGATGCCCAAATTGGCGGCCGCCCTCGTCCACCGGTTCCGCCGGTGACATCCCGACGCCGTCATCACGGTGGCCGGGTCGCTCACCGGCCTGCGCAAGACGCGATCCCCACTTGCGTTCGCCGTTCGCCGACCCCAATTCGATGATTTCAGACCTCGACTGCCGACCCCATGACCGCGATCAACGTTACGCGCGCCAACTTCGACGAGGTGGTGTTACAGGGCTCCGGAGTGCGCCCGGTCCTGGTCGATTTCTGGGCGCCGTGGTGCGGACCCTGCCGCACGCTCGCACCGATCCTCGACCGCATCGCCGCCGAGTACGACGGCCGCCTGACGCTCGCGAAGCTCAACACCGAAGACGAGCCCGAGCTCGCAGCAAGCTATGGCGTGCGCGGCATTCCGAACTGCAAGCTGTTCATCGATGGCGCCGTCGTCGACGAATTCACCGGCGCCTTGCCGGAAGGGGCGATACGCGATTTTCTCGCCATCGCCCTGCCTTCGCCGGCCGCGCCGCTGGTCGCCGCCGCCAAGGCACTGCTGGCCGAAGGCGACCCCGTCGCCGCCCTCGCGCGGCTGGACGAAGCGCAGGCGCAGGACGGGCAGGACGAGGACCTGCTGCTGACCAGGATCGAGGCGCTACTCGCGGCGAGCAGACCGGCGGACGCCAACGCGCTGATCAGCGGGATCGAGGGATCGGGGCGCGCCGTGCGCGACGAGCCCAGGCTCGCGCAAGTCAAGGCGCGCGCGGCATTCGCCGGCGCTGCCGGCACCGACCTGGCGACGCTCGCGCGCCGCGCGGCTGCGGCGCCTGCGGACTGCGCGACGAAGCTTGCATACGCCCGCGCGCTTGCGTCAGAGGGCGATTACGAACGGGCCCTCGAGCAGCTGCTCGCGATCGTGCGCGCCGACCGCAAGTTCGGCGACGACATCGGGCGCAAGACGATGCTGACGGTGTTCGCGGCGCTGCCTGGAGACAGCGACATCGTGCGCCGCTACCGGCGCGAGCTGGCGGCCGCTCTCAACTGACCCGCGCCGCGGCGAACCGCGTCAGCGGGCGTGCCGCAACGCGAGCATGGCCTCGAACAGCTCGGGCTCGTCCCAGGGAACGTCGACCGGATAGTCGGACAGGTACCGGCTGTCGGGATCGCGCAGCCATTCGCCGGGGAAGAACACGCTGATGCCTTCCTTGCCCTCGGCGATGTCGGCGCCCGAGGTCGATGGCCTGCCGTGCACGCCGGCATAGAGCGCGGCGCAGAAATCCACGTTGCGCGCGCTGCCCAGGTGGGACGCAGGCGTGATGCGCCGATTGAGTTCGAGCAGGCTTGCTTCGCCGCTGCGATCGCCGACCACGAATTCCGCGAAGAAGTGTCCGCTGATCCCGAATCCGCGGACGAGCCGGGCCGTCGTTTCGCGCAGCGCCGGCGACCGGAAATAGCGGGTGACCGTCGGCGGGCCGACCGGCTCCGGATGCGCGACGACCTTCTCGCCCGCGTATCCGGCGACCAGTTCGCCGTTCCAGGCGGTCGCGATGTAGTACCGGATGGGACCCGGGATGTGCGCCTGCACCAGGTGCCGGTTCGCGACCCTGCACATGGGGTCCTGGGCGTTGACCCTCGTGAACTCCTCGAACGCGCGCGCAAGCGCGGAGCGGTCCGCGCAGATCGCCACGCCCTGCCCCGCGAATCCGTGCCCCCGCTTCAGGACCACCGGGTATCCCTGCGCGGCGGCAAACGTCTCGGCATCCGGCGGCGCCTCGACCACGGCGTAGGGCGGAACGCGAACGCCCAGCGCCTGTGCCGCCGGCGGAAGGCGCGTCTTGTCGACGCTCGCCTCGTAATGGGCCGGGTCTCCCAGGGAGTGCCTGATCAGCGCAGCGAGCCGCGGCGCAAGCTCCGGTCGCACCATGGGGCAATCCGCCTGCGCGAGCAGGCTCAGCAGCCGGAATGCCATGTCGTCGCAGGGCACGACAATGCGAGGCGACGTCGCTTCGACCATCGCGCCGAACGCCACCGCCCACTGCGCGGGCGTCGCGCCGTCGGGCAGGTAGCCGAATCTGGCGACGTGGCGGCTCTTCTCGGCAAGGGCGTTCCGCGGCGTCAGCAGTGAGACTTCGAATCCGGCCTGGGCGAGCGCGCGTGGTATGCGCGCGGTCCCCAGCCACTGCGTGGCCGTGGACACCAGCAGCAGCGGCGTTCGGGACTGCCCTTCGATCGATGTCAATTGCGCTCTCCTGAACCGACCGTCATCGTAGCAGCCGGTCCGTGCCGCAGGGGTCGACGGCGAAGTGGTTGACCTCCCCGGCCGTCGCGCCGATGATGGAAAACCGGGGAGCGGATTGCGACGATGGTTGGGTGCGCATGAAAATCGGGGCGATCGTGATGTTCGTGCTGGCACTGGCCTCGGGCACCGGTGCCGCGATCGCGCAGGGCGCGGCGCCGCAGCCGATCGCCATTCCCCCGTGGTTCGCGACGACGTTCCTCGATTTCCGCGAGGACATCGCCGACGCGGCGCGCGAGCACAAGCGGCTGCTGGTGTACTTCGGCCAGGACGGCTGTCCCTATTGCGCGAAGCTGATGAGCGTCAATTTTTCCCAGCGCTCGATCGTCGAGACCACGCGCCGGCATTTCGTCGCGATCGCGCTCGACATCTGGGGCGATCGCGACACCACGTGGGTCGATGGAAGCGTCATGCCCGAGAAGGAGCTCGCTCGCAAGCTGGGCGTCCAGTTCACTCCGACCGTTCTGTTCTTCGACGAGCACGCTCGGGTCGTCGCGCGGATCGACGGCTACTGGCCGCCGCGGCGCTTCGAGGCGGTCCTCGACTACGTTGCGGGCAGGCACGAGCGCGAGCAGTCGCTTGCGAGCTGGTTGCAGGCACGCGTGAAGGACGAGGCGAGCCCGACGCTGCACGACGAGCCGTTCTTCATGTCGCCGCCCTACGACCTCGCACACCGCGCCGGTGGCAAGCCGCTGGCCGTGATCTTCGAGACGGTCGATTGCCCGGCCTGCGACGAACTGCACCGCGAAGGCTTCCGCCACCCCGACGTCATGGCGCAGGTCCGGCGCTTCGACGTGGCGCGTTTCCCGATCTTCGCGACGACGCCGCTGGTCACGCCGGCCGGGCAGCGGACGACCGCGGCGGCCTGGGCGCGCGAGCTCGGCATCGTCTATGCGCCGTCGGTCGTGTTCTTCGACGCCGCCGGCGCCGAGGTCTTTCGCATCGATGCCTACCTGCGCCCCTTCCATTTCTCCTCGTCCTTCGCCTACGTCGCCGATCGCGGCTATGTGAGCGAGCCTTCGTTCCAGCGCTGGCTGCGCGCACGCGCCGAGCGCCTGCGCGCGGAAGGCAAGACTGTCGACCTCTGGAACTGAGCGGGCAGCAGTCGGCGTTCCGGGGCGAGGCGTGCATGGAGGAATGGCTGCAGTTCACCCAGCTCGGGAACATCCACCTGCGCCCGTGTCCCGCGACCCGCTGATCAGGCGCGGATTCGCATTGTGATCGCGTCCTCCCGTTCGAGCTCCTCGAGGCGGGTCTCGATCCGCTGGACCTGCTGGTCGAGCTCGGGCAGCAGCACGTCCTGCAGGGCGCGCGCACGGCGCACCGAGCGCCGGTATTCGTAGGACAGCCGCTCGAGGTTCCCGCTTGCCGCGGCCAGGCGCGCCGCGCCCTCGACCAGCGCGACGAACGCCCGCCGGCAGGCCTCGGCCTCGGGGGACGGCTGGACCGACGGCCGCGCCGCCTCCTGTGCCGGGTGCCAGGTCACGTCCTGCAGGCGCACCCCCATGATCGAGCGCGTTTCGCGCGCCAGCGTCGCGGCACGTTGGTCCAGCGGAGGATAGACCTGCAGGTCCTCGAGGCCGTGCCGGGCGATCGCCGCCTGCAGCGCCTTGGTCGCCTCCTGCTGGGCATCGATCAACGCGCGGTCGATCTTCGCGTAGCGCACAAGCTCGCGCAGGATTTCGCCGCCAAGGAGCAGGCACTTCTCGTCGAGGAACACGTACCCCTCGTGCATCGCGCGCTGCTCGTCCTTCATCTCGAGCAAGGCGGCGCGGGTGACGCTTGCCTCGCTCATCGCAGCGCTCCTTGCGCGTGGCGGATCGGGGCAGGCATCGCGGTCGCGAGCATGCTCAACCCTTCGCGTCGGCGCGAATGCCGACGCGGGGAGCGACATGCGCGGCGATCTGCGCATCGGACAGGCGCGTCAGCTCCGCCGCAGGCAAGCCGGCGAGCAGGCGCCAGCCGGCCTCCATGCTCTGCTCCAGCGTGCGGGCCCCGGGTTGGCCGACGAGGTCGTTCTCGAAGGCCGTGCCGAACGCCAGGTACTGGCGATCGGTGGCGGCGAGTCCTTCCTCACCGACGACGCTTGCCAGCACGCGCGCCTGCACGGCGCGGGCGTAGGCCGCGTAGAGCTGGCTCGACAGGGCCGGATGATCGGGGTGCGTGTAGCGCTCGCCGATGCCGTCCTTCATCAGTCGCGACAGCGACGGCAGCACGTCGATCGGCGGATAGACGGCGCGCCGGTCGAGGTCGCGCGAAAGCACGATCTGGCCTTCCGTGATGTAGCCGGTCAGGTCCGGGATCGGATGGCCGATGTCGTCGGCGGGCATGGTCAGGATCGACAGCTGCGTCAGCGTTCCCTTCACCCCGCGGATGCAGCCTGCGCGCTCGAACAGGCTGGCCAGGTCCGAGTACATGTAGCCGGGAAAGCCTTTGCGGCTCGGGATCTCCCCCTTGGACGACGAAACCTCGCGCAGCGCCTCCGCGTAGTTGGTCATGTCGGTCAGGATCGCGAGCACGTGCTTGCCCTCGACGAACGCGAGGTACTCGGCGGCGGTCAGCGCGAAGCGCGGGGTCAGGAGCCGCTGTGTCGATGAATCGCTGGCGAGGTTGAGGAACAGCGCGGTGCGCTCCAGTGCGCCGAGCTGCTCGAGGCTCCTGCGGAAGAATTCGGCGCTGTCATAAGGCACACCGATGCCGGCGAACACGATCGCGAAATCGCCCTTCATCGCCGACGCGTGCCGCAGTCGCGCATGGGTTGCGATCTCGACGGCGAGGCGGTCGTGCGGCAACCCGCCGCCGGAGAATATGGGCAGCTTCTGGCCGCGCACCAGGCTGTTCATCAGGTCCAGCGCGGTGACGCCGGTCTCGATGAAGTCGCGCGGCCCGGCCCGCCGCACCGGATTGATCGGCAGGCCCTCGATGCGCTGCGTCTGCCGCGTCGCGACGGGCGGCCCGCCGTCGATGACCTGCCCGACGCCGTTGAATACGCGCCCGAGGATCGACGGCGCGAGTCCGAAGGTCAGCGGCTGGCCGAAGAAGCGCACCACGGTGTCGGACAGCGCAAGGCCCGACGTCGACTCGAGCACCTCGATCGTCATGAACGATTCATCGATCGCCGCGATGCGCCCCAGCCGCGTGCGGCCGTCGCCGCCGACGATCTGCACGGCATCGTTCAGGCCGACATCGAGCGTCCGACGCAGGAACAGCAACGGGCCTTCGATGCGGGACGCGGCGCCCTCAACGGTGAGTCGCATCGCCTGCCTCGTGGCTGCGCATGAGTTCCGCGAAGTCGCGATCGAGATTCGCATCCAGCGTCGCGAAGCCCCCGAGCTCGGCGTCGGGGATGTCCTCGCCCATCCGCTGCAGCGGGCGCAGCGACGGCAGGTCACCCACCCGGTCGGGATGCACACCGGCGGCGACCGCAGCCTCCGCCAGGTCGACGAACCTGCCGACCAATCGCATCATCAGCGCCTGGCGGCGCGGGCTGCAGACGCGATCGACCGGCGAGAACGCCGACTGCCGGAGGAACGCGTCGTTGACGACGTCGGCGCAAAGCAGCGTCAGCTGCTGGCGCAGCGGCAGCGCATCCTTGCCGATGATCCGCGCCATCCGCTCGAGGTGCGCCTGATCGTCGAGCAGCGTGAGGAAGCGACGGCGCAGCTTCAGCCAGTCGCCGTTGCCATTGGCCGCCCACCAAGGGCCGAGATCGCGCGCGTCCTCGGAATACGACTGCAACGGATGCACGGCCGGGTAGAACCGCGCCTGCGCGCGCTTGGCGTCGAGCGTCCAGAACGCCTTGACGTAGCGTTTGGTGTGGCTGGTCACGGGCTCGGACAGGTCGCCGGACGGCGGGCTGATCGCACCGATCACCGTCACCGAGCCGTGATCGCCACCCAGCGTCTCCACGCTGGCGGCGCGCTCGTAGAAGTCGGCAAGGCGCGACGAAAGGTACGCCGGATAGCCGCCCTCGCCGGGGAACTCGCCGAAGCGGCCGGACACCTCGCGCAGCGCTTCCGCCCAGCGGCTGGTCGAGTCGGCCATCAGCGCGACATCCTGGCCCTGGTCGCGGAAATATTCGGCGACGGTGATCGCGCAGTAGATCGACGCCTCGCGCGCCGCCACCGGCATGTTCGAGGTGTTGGCGATGATCACCGTGCGCTCCATCAGCGGCCGCCCGGTCTTCGCGTCGGTGAGCTGCGGAAACTCCTCGAGGACGCCGGCCATCTCGTTGCCGCGCTCCCCGCAGCCCAGGTAGACAATGACGTCGGCGTTGCAGCCCTTGGCCAGCGCTTCGAGCAATACCGTCTTGCCCGTGCCGAAGCCGCCAGGGACGGCGGCGCGCCCGCCTTTCGCGACCGGAAACAGGCAATCGACGATCCGCTGGCCAGTGACCAGCGGAGCGGAGGAAGGCAGTCGCCGTCGCACCGGCCGCGGCGTGCGCACCGGCCAGTCGTGACTCATCGCCAGCGGGTGCGTGCGGCCGTCGGGAAGGCGCAGCGTACATATCGTCGCGTCCTCGCGATAGTCGCCCGCCGATGCGACCGCCACCACTTCACCGCCGACATCGGGCGGGGAAATGCAGCGTTGCGCGCGCCCGGACCCTGCGGTCACGATGCCGTAGACCGCGCCGGGAGCCAACCGGTCCTGCGCCGCGACGCGGGGCTCGAACGTGAAAGTGGACGGCACGGCGCGATGCATGCCTGCCGCGACGAAGGTCGAGTCCGCACCCGAGAGCGGACGCAGCAATCCGTCGAAGATGTTGCCCAGCAGACCCGGTCCGAGGCGAATCGCGAGCGGGAGCCCGTGGCCGACCACCTCGGCCCCCGGGCGCAATCCCGTCGTGTCCTCGTAGACCTGGACGACGATCTCGTCGCCGTTCAGGCGCACCACCTCGCCCAGCAGCGCCTTCGGACCGATCTCGACCGCCTCGCGCAGCCTGAACGGACCGCTGGCGGTCGCGTGAAGCACCGGACCGCCGATCGAGCGGATCGATGCGCGACTCATGGGGACTGCTCCAGCTGCCGCAGCAGCCTTGCTCCGATCTCGTCACGGTCCACGACGAGGCCCGCAAGCGTCGCGTCGACGACATTTCCGCCGGCGACGATGCGCAGCCCGGCATCGATGCCGGAATCGGCGGAAAGTCCCGGCGACACGCCGGAATCGATCGCGAGCCGCACGACGAACGCCTGCTGCTCGCCGGCGGGCCAATCGGTCGCATGGATGACGCGCCATTGGCCGTGCGGCAGCACGCGGCGGGCCTCGGCCACGGCCGCATCGACCCAGAGCCTGCGCGGCCCGGCGTCTCGCCAGCGTGCACGCAATGCCTCCGGCAAGCGCTGCCACGCGAGCGCCAGCAGCGCCGCGCTG
>JAGXBK010000259.1 GCA_018971195.1 Betaproteobacteria bacterium | reverse complement strand
GCAGACCATGCCGATATTCGCATGAGCACCCGTATCCGACGACTCCTTCGCTGGCTCGCGTTTGCGACGTTCGCGCTCGCCAGCCTGGCGCATGGGGTCGCCTCCGCGGCGCCGGCGGCGCCGACGCTGCTGGTGCTGGGCGACTCGATCTCGTCCGGCCTCGGACTCGCGTCGAACGAAGGCTGGGTCGCGCTGCTCGCAACGAAGCTCGCGCAGGACGGCTACCCGCAGCGGGTGATCAACGCGTCGATCTCCGGCGACACCAGCGCGGGCGGCCGGGCGCGCCTGCCCGCGCTGCTGCGCGAGTACCACCCGGCGATCGTGATCATCGAGCTCGGCGGCAACGACGCGTTGCGCGGCGGCGATCTTCGCGCCACGCGCACCAATCTCGAGGCGATCGTCGCGGCCGTGCAGGCGGCGCATGCCAAGCCGCTGATCCTCGGCATGCGTGTGCCGCCCAACTACGGGCCGGCCTACGCGAGCGCGTTCGAGCAGGTCTACGCCGATGTGGCGAAAGCGCGCAAGGCGCCTCTGGTGCCGTGGCTCTTCAAGGGCTTCGGCGAGAACCTCGCGCAATTCCAGTCCGACCGCATCCATCCGGTTGCGGCCGCGCAGCCGCGGATCCTCGACAACCTGTGGCCGGCGCTGCGCCCGCTGCTCGGGCGACGATGAACGCGCCGCTGCCCCCGGGTCCGCCGCTGCCGCCGGGTCCGCCGCTGCGGCCGATGGCCAAGGCCCCGGTCGAGCAATGGGCGTCGTTCGGCGAACGCATCGACGTGCGCTCGCCCTCGGAATTCGCCGACGACCATCTGCCCGGCGCAGTGAACCTGCCGGTGCTCGACGACGCCGAGCGCGCCCGCGTGGGCACGCTGTACGCGCAGGTCTCGGCGTTCGACGCGCGCAAGATCGGTGCGGCGCTGGTCGCGCGCAACATCGCCGACATCGTCAGCACGCACGCGGCCGACAAGCCGCGTGAATGGAGCCCGCTGATCTACTGCTGGCGCGGCGGCCAGCGCAGCCGCGCGCTCGTGCAGGTGTTCGCCGAGATCGGGTTCCGCGCAGTACAGCTCGAAGGCGGCTATCGCGGATGGCGGCGTCACGTCGCGCTGATGCTCACCCAGCTTCCGCAGCGCTTCGACTTCGAAGTCGTCTGCGGCTTCACGGGATCGGGCAAGTCTCGATTGCTCACGGCGCTTGCACAAGCCGGCGCGCAGGTGCTCGATCTCGAGCGGCTCGCCAAGCACCGCGGGTCCCTGCTGGGCGAGCTTCCGGGCGATCCGCAGCCGACCCAGAAAGCCTTCGAGAGCGGCATCTACGCCGAGCTCGCGCGGCTCGATCCGGCACGTCCCGTGTTCGTCGAATCGGAGAGCAAGCGCATCGGCCGGCTGCAGGTGCCCGACGCGCTGCTCGAGGCGATGCGCGCCTCGCCGTGCCTGCGCCTCGAAGCGCCGCAGGCGCTGCGCGTCGCGATGCTCGAAGCAGACTATGCGCACCTGGCCGGCGACGGGGCGGCGCTGCAGGCGCAGCTCGCGCCACTGGAGAAGCTGCACGGCAAGCGCGCGATCGCACGCTGGGCGCAATGGGCGGCCGAGGGCGCGACGGCGCAGCTCGCGAGCGAGCTCCTCGAGCTGCATTACGACCCCTCCTACGAGCGCGCGATCGAGCGCAATTTCCCGCGCCATCGCGACGCTCGGGTGCTGCGGGTGGAAGCCACGGGCGACCAGGCGTTCGAGGCGCTTGCCGCAACGCTTATCGACGCGCAAAAGGAGCGATGATCCGCGCCGTTGCGGCGCGGGCGCCCCTGCCGATCGGGCGCGCCCCGGTATCCCTCCGATCCGTCCCGATCCCGACTGCCATGCACGCCGACTTCCGCATCCTGAACGTCTTCGCCGAAACGCCGCTCGCCGGCAATCCGCTGGCGGTGCTCGAGGACGCGCGAGGCATCGACGATGCGACCATGCAGGCGCTCGCGCTGCAGTTCAACCTGTCGGAGACGACGTTCATCCTGCCGTCGGAGCGGGCCAGCGCGCGGGTGCGGATTTTCACCCCCGCGTTCGAGATGCCGTTCGCCGGTCATCCAACGCTCGGCACCGCGCATGTGGTGCGCGCGCTGCGCGGAACCGGCGACCGGGTCACCCTCGAGATGCGCGCAGGGGTCATACCGGTCGTGGCCGAGGGCGACGTGTGGACGCTCGAGGCGAATGCGCCGACGCACCGCCCGCCGGACGCGACGCGCGAGCAGTTGGCGGCGATGCTCGGGCTCGCGGTCGGCGACGTGGCCACGGGCGCC
>JAGXBK010000258.1 GCA_018971195.1 Betaproteobacteria bacterium | reverse complement strand
CTGTAGGCCCCCAGCGGTGCCGTGCAATAGGCGACGCGATCGCCGGGAGCGATCCAGCTCACGCCTTCGCCGACCGCGAGGACGGTGCCGGCGGCCTCGGTGCCCAGCCCCGATGGCAGCGCCATTGGATACAGGCCGGCCCGATGGTAGATATCGATGTAATTGACGCCGACCGCCGTGTGGCGCACGCGCGCCTCTCCGGGAGCCGGGGCGCCGACCGCAACCTCATCCCAGGACAGGACCTCGGGACCGCCGGTCGCGTGGAAGCGTATCGCATGGGGCATGGTGGTGCTCCGATCGAATTTGAGTGAGACTCGCAGATGGATCATCGACAGTCTGCATTCGAACGTGAGCGTCCGCAACCTCGAGAAACTGTTCCGCCCCCGCTCGATCGCCCTGATCGGCGCGTCCGACCGCCCCGGAAGCATCGGCGCCGTCGTGATGCGCAATCTGCTCGCTTGCGGGTTCGCAGGGCCGATCTATCCGGTGAACCCCAGCCATCCCACCGTCGCCGGAAGGTGCTCCTACACCAGTGTCGCCGGCATCGGCGACGCTCCCGATCTCGCGCTGATCGCCACGCCGCCCGCCACGATCCCGCAGATCGTCTCCGAGCTCGGCGAGCGTGGGACCAAGGCTGCGATCGTGCTCACCGCCGGTCTTGCCGGGCTGCGTGATTCCGGCGGAAGGAGCCTCGAGCAGGCGATGCTGGACGCGGCGCGCCCCCATCTGCTGAGGATCCTCGGCCCGAACTGCCTCGGACTGCTCGTCCCGCCGCTCGCGCTCAATGCGAGCTTCGCCCACGTCGACGCCCTCCCCGGACGCCTGGCCTTCGTCTCGCAATCGGGCGCCCTGACGACGGCGCTGCTCGACTGGGCACGATCGTCGGGCATCGGCTTCTCGCATTTCATCTCCCTGGGCGACGCTGCCGACGTCGATTTCGGTGACGTCCTCGACTATCTCTCGTCGGATCCCGCGACCTCGGCGATCCTGCTCTACATCGAATCGATCCGCGACACGCGCAAGTTCATGAGCGCCGCGCGCGCGGCGTCGCGCAACCTGCCGGTGATCGCGGTCAAGGCCGGCCGTGTCGCCGAGGGCGCGAAGGCGGCGGCGTCGCATACGGGGGCACTGGCGGGCGCCGACGACGTGTACGACGCGGCGCTCGCGCGCGCCGGCGTGCTGCGAGTCGACACCACGCTTGACCTGTTCGATGCCGCCGAGACGCTGGCGCACGCGGGTCGCTATGCGGGTGAGCGGGTCCTCATCGTCACCAACGGTGGCGGCCCGGGTGTCATGGCCACCGATGCGCTGATCGCCGGCGGCGGCAAGCTCGCCTCGCTGTCGGCACAGACCCTCGAGCGCCTGGACAAGCGCCTGCCGGCGACCTGGTCGCGCGCGAACCCGGTCGACATCATTGGCGACGCACCGGTCGAGCGCTACGTCGAGACGCTCGACGCCCTGCTGGCCGACCCGGCCGCCGACGCGCTGTTGTTCATCCACGCGCCGACGGCCATCGTGTCCAGCCAGGCGATCGCGCAGGCCTGCGCGCCGGTGATCGCCGCGTCGAACCGGATGCTGCTTGCGTGCTGGCTGGGTGGCGACGGCCTCGATGCCGCGCGCGCGGTGTTCACCGCCGCCGGCATTCCCGTCTACCTGACGCCGGAAGCCGCCGTCGGCGCGTTCCTCGACATCGCCAAGTTCTTCCGCATCCAGCACCTCTGTGCCGAGACTCCGCCGTCGATACCCGAGCAGTTCGAGCCCGACATCGCGACCGTGCGCGGCATCGTCGCCCGGGCGCTCGCGCGGGGCAGTGCGCTGCTGAGCGAGCCCGAGTCGAAGGAGGTGCTGTCCGCCTACCGGATTCCCGTCGTCGACACCAGGATCGTCGAATCGGTCGAGGCGCTGCGCGACGCGGCGATCGCGCTCGGCCTCCCCGCGGCGCTCAAGATCCTGTCACCGGACATCAGCCACAAGTCCGATGTCGGAGGGGTCGCATTGAACCTCGAGACCGCCGAGGACGTCGAGGCTGCCGGGCGCGCGATGCTCGCACGTGTGCAGAAGCTGCGTCCCGACGCCGCGATCGCCGGCTTCACGCTGCAGCCGATGATACGCCGCGGCGGCGCGCACGAGCTGATCGTCGGCGCGACGACCGATCCGGCCTTCGGACCGGTGATCCTGTTCGGCCAGGGTGGAACCGGCGTCGAGGTGATCGGCGACCGCGCCATGGCGCTGCCTCCGCTCAATATGAAGCTCGCGCGCGAGCTCGTCGGGCGCACGCGGGTGTCGAAGCTGCTCGCGGGCTA
>JAGXBK010000257.1 GCA_018971195.1 Betaproteobacteria bacterium | reverse complement strand
CTGCTGGTGACGAGATGACACGGCAGCTCGAACTGTTCATCTGGGGCCGCAACATCGGCGTCGACCAATTGCATGACGTGCGCACGGCACTCGAAGCGCTGGGTGCCGAAGGCGCCGCCCGCAATCGTACCGAAGCCGATCTCGCCGATCTGGTCGTGAAGACTGCCGCGGTCGAATCGGCGGTGGGCGACATCAGCCGCTATCTCGACGCCAACCTCGCGTGGCACATGGCCGTCGTTCGCGCGAGTCACAACGAGTTGCTGATCAGTTTCATGGAAGTGCTGTCGCAGGCGATCCACGACGCAACGGAAATCGCCGCATTCGATTCCGAGGAAGTGCGAATGTCCACGCTCAAGATCCATCGCGCGATCCTCGCTGCGATTGTCGATGGCGACGCGGACGCCGCGCGGCGGAGGATGACACGGCACGTCTCCGCGGCGCGCGAAGTGGCACTGGGACGATCGGGCGACTTGAGTCTCAGTCGCCGCGCAGTGCCATCCCCAAAGCGGGGGAATGTGCCGAAACCCGCCACCGTCCCGGCAAAGCGACGGCGACCGCGCGCCAAGAGACCGACAAGCAAGGAGGCCAAGTGAGTGCAGTGGTAGGCATCGACGTCGGAGGGACGTTCACCGACCTGTATTGCGTCGACTCGAAGAGCGGGGCGGAGCGCATCCTCAAGGTTCCGTCGACCCCTGACGATCCCTCGCGTGCGCTGCTCGACTCGCTGCGGGCCGCGGCGATCGATCCGGCGGATCTCGAAGCCCTGCTGCATGGAACGACCATCGCCACGAACGCGGTGATCGAGCGCAAGGGCGCTCGCTGTGCTCTCGTCACCACGCGCGGCTTTCGAGACGTACTCGAGCTGGGACGCCGCGACCGGCCGATGATGTACGGCCTTTCCGGCGTGCAGCAGCCGCTGATCCCGCGCGATCGCCGCTGGGAAGTGACCGAACGCATGGATTACCGCGGCCGCGTGCTGCTCCCGCTCGCCGTGGAAGAGGTGCGCGAGCTCGCCGATGTGCTGCGCAGGCAGGATGTGGAGGCGGTCGTCATTTCCCTCATGCATTCGTATGCCAATCCGGCGCACGAGGACCGCATCGCGGAGCTGCTGCACGCCGCGAACCCGGCGTGGGAGATCGTCACGTCGACGGGGGTCATTCGCGAGTACTACGAATTCGAGCGCACCAGCACGGCCGTGGTGCAGGGCTACCTGCAGCCGCTGGTGTCGCGCTACGCGAAGAACCTGCGGCAGAAGCTGGACGACTGGGGCTTCGCGCGGAACGTGCTGATCATGCAGTCCAACGGCGGACTGTCACCGCTGTCCGAGCTCGGCCGGCGCTCTGCGTACATCGTGCGTTCGGGCCCGGCCGCCGGCGTCATCGCGGCGGGCGGGCTCGCCAGGCAGGCGGGGTTCGACAAGATCATCACCGCCGACATGGGCGGCACCAGCTTCGACGTCGCCGTCGTGATCAACAGCGAGCCGCGCGTCGCCGAAAAGACGGACCTCGACTTCCGCGTGCCGCTGCGCCTGCCCATGATCGACGTGCACACCATCGGCGCCGGCGGCGGCAGCATTGCGTCGATTGACCGGGGCGGCATTCTGGAGGTCGGCCCGCGCAGTGCCGGGTCGGTGCCCGGCCCGATCTGCTATCGGCGGGGCGGGACCGAGCCGACGGTCACCGATGCCAATCTCGTGCTCGGCCGCATCGCCGTGGACAGCCCGATCGGCGGCAAGGGCAAGATAGCGCTCGACCTGGAGAATGCCCGCAATGCCTTCGCGAAGCTCGGCAAGGAGCTCGGCCTCGGGGTCGAGGCTGCGGCGGAAGCCGTGCTCGCGGTCGTGAATCTGCGCATGGCGGGGCGGATCCGGCTCATCTCCATCGAGCAGGGCCTCGATCCGCGGGAGTTCGCGATGGTGGCGTTCGGCGGTGCCGGACCGATGCACGGCGCTGCGCTGATCCGCGAAGTGGGCATCCGCACGGAGCTGGTTCCTCCCTATCCCGGGGTGTTGTGCGCAATGGGCTGCGCCATCGCGGACATCCGCTACGACTATTCGCAGACCTTCGAGCAGCGTCTCGATCGCGCGGACGTCGAGCAGATCCATGCGGTGCTCAAACGCCAGCGGGCGGAGGGCGAGGCGCAGTTGCGCAAGGCGGATGCGCCGCATTCGTCGGTCGAGGTCGCGCATTTCGCCGACATGGCGTACGCCGGGCAGATCCACGCGCTGCGCGTGCCGATCGGGGCGGGCTGGAATGCGCAGCAGCTTACCGATGCATTCGTGGCCCAGTATCGCAACGAGTTCGGCAACGCGC
>JAGXBK010000085.1 GCA_018971195.1 Betaproteobacteria bacterium | reverse complement strand
GCCGAACGGGTGCGGCATCGTCCTGCACAGCTGTCCGGTGGCGAGCGCCAGCGGGTCGCGATCGCGCGCGCGCTGGCCGGGCAGCCGGCCTGCGTGCTGGCCGACGAACCGACCGGCAACCTCGACCGCGCGAACGCCGGTGCGGTGCTCGAGCTGATGCTCGAGTTGAATCGCGTCATCGGGACGGCGCTGGTGATCGTCACGCACGATGTCGAGCTCGCGGCGCGCACCGACCGGACGCTGCAGCTGGTCGACGGGACGCTGCGCTGACTTCCGGAAATCTGGGACGTGAAATCGGGGACGTACCACGTTTTTCGTGAAATCGGGGACGTACCACGTTTTTCGGAAGCGAGTCGTATCCGAAAACTGTGCCGAGGGAAGCGGCGCAGGGCATGGCTGTGCGCTCGGAGTGCGCAACCGCCGGCCTGCGGGTCCCGGTGCAGCATCGCTCGAGGACATCCTGCCGCAGTTGGTCCTGTCGGGCTCGCTCGCTGCACCACCCGCGACGGCCGTCGCGCACGCTCGCGCTCGCCATGTCCCGCCCCGCTTCCCCCGGCGGATCAGTGCCGATTCACGAAATCGCGCAAAATCGTGGTACGTCCCCGATTTCGGAAACCGTGGTCCGCCCCGCATTTTCGATGCTCAACCGACACTGACGCATCGCATGGCGCGCGGCGACGGGCTCTCCCTCAGGGCGCCTGCGGCGCAGTCGTCGCAAAGCGGGTGGTGCGACGAGGGAGTCGTGGGTTGACGACCGAAGCCGCACCGGGACCCGCTCGACGACGCGACTTGCGCTGCCGAAGCCCTGAGGGAGAGCCCGTCACTGCGCGCCTCACGCCGACGTGCGCAAGCCGAGGTGGGCATGGCAAGAGCCGCGTAGGCCGAGGTGTGAGAGCTGACCGTCGGGAACGGCGTCAGTATTCGACCGGCACCGGATCGAGCGAGCGCCACAGGTACCAGGTGGCGACGCTGCGCCACGGCTGCCAGTTCTCGGCCAACGTCCGGATCTGGGCCGCGGTCGGCCGCTCGCCGCCGAAGTAGTGCAGGGCGACCGCCTTCTGCAGGCCAAGATCGGCGACCGGCAGCACGTCCGCGCGAAGTTCGTGGAACATCAGGAACATCTCCGCGGTCCATCGCCCGATGCCTTTCACGTCGACCAGCTCCGCGATCAGCGATTCGTCGTCGAGGCCGGGCCACGCCCCGGGGTCGAGGCGCGCCGTCGTGAAGTGGCGCGCCAGGTCGCGGATGTACGAAGCCTTGTTCGCCGACAACCCGCAGGCCCTCAGCGTGTCGATGCGCTTGCGTTGCACGCGCTGCGGATCGAGCCGCGCCGGATTCGCCTTGCGTCCGCGCTCGGTGCAGGCGGCCACGACGCGTTCCCACACCGACTGCGCCGCCTTGACCGAGATCTGCTGGCCGACGATCGAGCGCGCAAGGGTGGTGAACGGATCGCCGCGGCGGGCGAGATGCAGTCCGGGGAAGGCCGCGATCAACCCGGACAGCACGGGGTCGCGCAAGGCGAGCTCGCGTGTCGCGTCATCCCAGAAAGGCGGTTTGCTCATGCCGGCAACGCTCGCGGTGGTCCGCCGTGCGATTGGCCCGGCGACATGGCTCCGATCCGCGCTCCGGGCGACTTGAGCGCCGCCGCCAGGCCACTGCGAAAGGGCGCCAATGCCTGGAAATGGTACATTACGCCGCCTTTTGAACAGGGAGGGGTCCTGATGCGCAGTGGTGTCAGAGGGTTGGCAGCGATTCTTGCACTGTTCATCGCCACCACCGCCACCGCGCTCGCCGCCGATCCGGCCAAGGTCCTGCGCATCGCGTTTCCCGCCGCCGAAACGGGTTTCGACCCGGCGCGCGTGTCGGATCTCTATTCGGGTGTCGTCATCGAGGCGATATTCGACACGCTCTACACCTATGACTACATGGCGCGACCGGCGAAGATCGTCCCCGATACCGCCGACGGAATGCCCGAGGTCTCCGACGGCGGGCGGACCTACCTGATCCACCTGAAGCACGGCATCTACTTCACCCCCGATCCGGCGTTTGGCGGCAAGCCGCGCGAGCTGACGGCGGAGGACTACGTCTATTCGCTGAAGCGATTCGCCGACCCGGCGAACCGCTCGCCGTGGGCGTTCCTCATCGCGGACCGGTTCGAGGGACTCGACCGGCAGACCGAGGAAGCGAAGAAGACCGGCAAGTTCGATTACGACGCGACGGTGCCCGGCATCGTCGCGCTCGACAAGTACACGCTGCGATTGAAGCTCACGCACCCCGACTACCTGCTGCCCTACACGCTGGCGCACAGCTCGTTCGGAGCCGTGGCGCGCGAGGTCGTCGACAAGTACGCCCAGGACCTCAACGCGCATCCGGTCGGGACCGGGCCCTACATGCTGAAGGAATGGCAGCGGGCGGCGAAGATCGTGCTCGAGGCGAATCCCGGCTATCGCAAGGTGGTCTGGAACTTCCAGCCGGAAGACAACCCGTGGGATCGCCAGGTCGCCGCCGAAATGAAAGGCAAGACCATTCCGCAGATCGGTCGCGTCGAGATCTCGATCATCGAGGAGAACCAGTCGCGCTGGCTCGCGTTTCGCAAGAAGCAACTCGACCTGCTGGCGCTGCCGGCGACGTTTCGCGCCGAGGCGCTCGATAGCAGCAATCGCCTGAAGCCGGCGTTCGTCAAGGACGGCGTGAAGCTCTACCGCGCGATCGACCCGAGCGTGAGCTACGCGTTCTTCAATTTCCGCGATCCGCTGGTGGGCGGCTTCTCGAAGGAGAAGATCGCGCTGCGACGCGCGGTGATCATGGGCTACGACCTGCCCGAGGAGATCCGCGTCGTCGACAAGGGCCAGGCAGTGCAGGCGCAGATGCCCATTCCCTACGGCGTCGTCGGCTACGATCCGGATTACCGCAGCATCAACCAGTACGACCCGGTACTTGCCAACGAGCTGCTCGACTACTACGGCTACGAGAAAGGCGCCGACGGCTATCGAACGCTCCCCGACGGCAAGCCACTGACGCTGCAGATGGCCACGGGTACGACCGCGGCGGATCGCGAGCGCGACGAGCTGTGGCTGAAGTCGATGAATGCGATCGGCATCCGCATGGAGTTCCAGCAGGGCCAGTTTCCCGACGAGCTCAAGGCGGCCAAGGCCTGCAAGCTGATGATGTGGGACGCGGCATGGTCCGCCGACTATCCCGACGGCGACGATTTCCTGCAGCTCCTCTACGGCCCGAACACCGGGCAGAGCAACAACGGCTGCTACCAGTCGAAGGCCTACGACGCGCTGTACGAAAGGTCCCGCCTGCTGCCGATCGACTCCATCGAGCGCCAGCACCTGTTCCTCGACATGACGCGGCAGATGGAGGTCGACGGCGCGTGGGTGCTGCAGACCTCGCCCGAGCGCAACGAGCTGATCCGGCCCTGGGTCCTGGGCTACAAGAAGCATCCGATCCTCAACGCCGATTTCGTCTACCTCGACGTCGAGGCGCACAAGTGACGTCGGCGATGCGGGCCGTGGCCGGCACGCTTCACGTCGCCGTCGCGCTGCTCGCCATCGGCGCGCTGGCGTCGCTGTCGATCCACACGCGCGTCGCGCATTCCGCCAGTCCGGCCGATCCGGCCAAGGTGATCCGCCAGGTGTTTCCCGCCGCCGAAACGGGCTTCGATCCCGCCGGGGCGCAGGACCTCTATTCGGGGACGATCGAGCAGGCGGTCTTCGAGACGCTGCTCACCTACGACTATCTCGCGCGGCCATCGAAGCTCGTGCCGCTGACCGCCGAGGCGCTGCCGCAGATCACCGACCAGGGCAGGACCTACACGCTCACGATCCGCAAAGGCATCTTCTTTGCCGACGATCCGGCGTTCAAGGGCAGGAAGCGCGAGCTCGTCGCCGCCGACTTCGCCTATTCGCTGAAGCGCCTGGTCGACCCGAAGCTGCGCTCGCCGTGGGCGTGGCTGGTCCAGGGCAAGATCGTCGGACTCGATGCGCTGGCCGAGGCCGCGAGGAAGTCGGGGCGCTTCGATTACGACGCGCCGGTGGCGGGTCTCGCGACACCGGATCGCTACACGCTGGTGATCCATCTCACCCACACCGATTACAACCTGCCGTACATCCTTGCGCATGAACCCACGTCGGCGGTCGCGCGCGAGATCATCGACACCTACGCAGACGAAAGCGGCCGCGCGATGGCGAATCCGGTCGGCACCGGACCCTACCGGCTGAAGGAATGGGTCCGCGGCACGCGTATCGTCCTCGACGCGAATCCCGATTACCGCGGCTTCACCTGGGATTTCACCTCCGACGATCCGGCGGATCAGGTGCTGATTGCGCAGATGAAAGGCAAGCGGATGCCGCAGATCGGCCGCGTCGTGGTCAGCATCATCGAGGAGGACCAGGCGCGGCTGCTGGCATTCAAGAACGACGAGGTCGACCTGATGGACCTGGGCGGTGTCCTCGCGCCCAACGTCATGGACGGCGACAGGCTGCGCCCCGAATTCGCAGCCAGGGGCATCAAGCTGTCGCGGATCATCGACCCGGCGATCATCTACACCTACTGGAACCTGCAGGATCCCGTCGTCGGCGGCCTGTCGAAGGACAAGATCGCGCTGCGGCGCGCGATGGCGATGGCTTACGACGTCGACGAGGAGATCAGGGTCGTTCGCAACGGCCAGGCGATCGAGGCGCAGTATCCGATTCCTCCCGGGGTCGTCGGCTTCGACCCCGGCTATCGCTCGCCGGTGCACTACGATCCCGCGCTCGCCAACGAGCTCCTCGACTATTACGGATACCGGCGGGGCGCCGACGGCTGGCGGGCGCTGCCCGACGGCAAGCCGCTCACCGTCCGCTACGCTTCGCGCCCCGACTCGCTGGGCCGGCAGCAGGACGAGCTGTGGAAGAAGGCCCTCGATCGCATCGGAATACGCATGGAGGTGCAGAAGGACCGGTTCCCGGAAATGCTGAAGGCAGAGCGACAGTGCAAGCTGATGATGCGTACGGCGTCGTGGATCGCGGACTACCCGGACGCCGACAACTTCATGCAGCTGCTCTACGGCCCCAACACCGGCCAGAACAACAACGCCTGTGCGAGAATCCCCGCCTACGACAGGCTCTACGAGCAGTCGATCCGCATGCCCGATTCACCGGCGCGCGATCGCCTCTATCACGACATGACGCGGCTGATCGAGGTGTACGCGCCGTGGCGCCTCGGGGTCCTGACCTATCGCAACATGCTGGTGCAGCCCCGCGTGCTCGGCTACAGGAAGCATCCGATCCTGCACAACGAATGGAAGTACATCGACGTTTCCGCGCGTGATCCGCGCCAGTGAGGCGAACGACTATGGGTGCCTACATCTTTCGGCGCTTGTGGCAGATGATCCCGACCATGCTCGGCGTCGTGCTGCTGGTGTTCTTCCTGTTCAACTGGGTGGGCGGCGACCCGGCATACGTCCTCGCCGGCAAGATCAGCAACCAGGAGCAGATCGACAACATCCGGCGCCAGCTCGGGATCGACCAGCCGTACTACATCCAGCTCGGCATCTTCGTGAAGCAGATCGTCACCGGCAATTTCGGCGCGAGCTGGAGCACCAACGAGCGCGTCTCGCACATCCTGATCACGCGCCTGGGGCCGTCGCTGACGATCCTCGTCCCGCTGCTCATCCTCGACACCCTGATCTCGATCGCACTGGCGCTCGCCGTCGCCTATGTCCGGGGGTCGCTCACCGACCGGCTGGTGATGATCGTCTGCACGGTCGGGCTTTCGGTCTCGATCCTCGTCTACATCATTGTTTTCCAGTACGTGTTCGCCTACAAGCTCGGCTGGTTCCCGGTGCAGGGCTGGGGCGACGGCTTCTGGCACAACCTCGTCGTCTACGCGTCGCTGCCGATCCTGATCGGGCTGGTCGTCAGCATCGCGCCGGATCTGCGGCTGTTCCGCACGTTCATCCTGGACGAGATCAACCAGGATTACGTGCGCACCGGGCGCGCCAAGGGCGTATCCGAGAACCGGGTGATGTGGGTCCACGTGCTGCGCAATGCGTCGATACCCATCATCACCAACCTGATGTCGTCGCTGCCGGGACTGCTGCTCGGATCGTTCCTGATCGAGCGCTTCTTCTCGATCCCGGGCATCGGCCGCGAGGTGATCCTGGCCGTCGAGCGCTCCGATTTCCCGGTGATCAAGGCGATCACCGTCTACGTCGCCTTCGCCACCATCCTGACCAACCTGCTCGCGGACCTGACCTACAAGGCAGTGGACCCGCGGGTCCAGCTCAAGTGAGCTGCTGACGATGGCCACCGACACTGCAGCGATCGCCGGCGCGCCGCGGCCGGCGCAGCGCGACATCCCGCACACCGTCTCGCCGGGCCTGTGGACGCTGGCCTGGCGCCGCCTCAGGGCCGACAAGGTCGGCATGGTGTCGCTCGCGATCGTGCTGGCGTTCATCGTGATGATGATCCTGTCCGGACTCGGGCTCATCGCGTCCGACTGGCAGCGCGAGGTCGGCGTCAACTATGCGCCGCCGACGTTCCTCGGACCCGAGGCGCCTGCGACCCCGGCCCCGGAGGCCGTGGTGCCCCGGACCGCGGCGCCCGCGGGATCGAACTACCAGTCGAAGATCGTCGATCCGATCGGCGACGTCATCGCGTCGCTGAAGGCGGGGAAGGTCCCCGGCGGGCCGCTGCCTCCCGAGACCGCGGAGGAGAAGAGCGTCGATCCGCTCGCCGACGTCATGTCCGAGATCCGTGCCGACAAGCAAGTCGAGGCGAAGGCCGAGCACCGGGTGCGGCTCGCGACGCTGCCTTTCGGAGGCGACAAGTGGGGCCGCGACGTGCTGAAGAAGACGATCAAGGGATCGGAGACGTCGATCTTCGTCGGCATCGCGTCGGCGGTGGTCGCGACCTTCATCGGCACGCTGCTGGGTGCGCTCGCCGGCTACTACGGCGCGAAGGTCGACGATTTCCTCAACTGGTTCTACAGCGTGTTCAGCTCGATGCCTCCGCTGCTGCTGATCCTCGCCGTCGCCGCGGTGCTGCAGCACAAGGGCATCGTGACCATCATCCTGATCCTGGGGCTGACCGGCTGGACCGGCGTGTTCAGGCTGATTCGCGCCGAGTATCTGAAGCACAAGGCGCGCGAGTACGTGCAGGCCGCCGATGCGATCGGGGCGTCGAACGCACGCCGGATGTTCGTCCACATCTTCCCGAATGTCTCGCACGTCGTGCTGGTCCAGCTCTCGATCCTCGTCGTCGGCTTCATCAAGGCCGAGGTGATCCTGTCGTTCCTGGGATTCGGCGTCCCGGTCGACGTCGTCTCGTGGGGCTCGATGCTGAACGAGGCGCAGAACGAGCTGATCCTCGGCAAGTGGTGGCAGCTCGTCGCGGCGGGCACCGCGATGGCCTTGCTGGTGACCGCGTTTTCGATCTTCACGGATTCGCTGCGCGATGCGCTCGATCCGCGGCTCAAGGGGCGCACGGGGGCGTGATGGGCACCATTCAATCAGGCGTCATGCAGTCCAACGGCGATCCCCTGGTCCGCGTGCGCAACCTGCGCGTGTCGTTCCGCCTCGACCGGCACACATCGTTCGACGCGGTCAAGGGCATCTCGTTCGACATTCCGCGCAACAAGACGGTCGCGCTGGTCGGCGAGTCGGGATCGGGCAAGTCCGTCACGTCGCTCGCGATGCTCGGTCTCCTGCCGCCCGAGAACTCGATCATCGACCGGACCAGCGAAATCCTCTACGGCGGCCGCAACCTGGTGACGCTGCCGATCGGCGAGTTGCGGAAGCTGCGCGGCGCCGACATCTCGATGATCTTCCAGGAGCCGATGACATCGCTGAACCCGGTGTTCACCGTCGGCTGGCAGCTCGAGGAGGTCCTGCGGCTGCACATGGGAATGCGGGGCCGCGCCGCGCGCAAGCGCGCGATCGCGCTGCTGGGCGAAGTCGGAATCCCCGAGCCCGAGCGACGCATCGACGCCTATCCGTCGCAGCTCTCGGGCGGCCAGCAGCAGCGCGTGATGATCGCGATGGCGATCGCCTGCGAGCCCAAGCTTTTGATCGCCGACGAGCCCACCACGGCGCTCGACGTCACGATCCAGAAGCAGATCCTCGACCTGATCGCCGCGCTGCAGAAGCGGCTGCAGATGTCGGTGCTGTTCATCACGCACGACCTCGCGGTCGTCGGCGAGATCGCCGACTACGTCGTCGTCATGCGCAACGGCGAGATCCGGGAGCAGGGGCCGGCCAGGGCGATCTTCGAGTCGCCGCAGGACAGCTACACCAAGGCGCTGCTGCTCTGCCGCCCCCGGCTCGACCGCCGGCCGATGCGCCTGCCGGTGATCGACGATTTCATCCGCGGCACCGGCCCGCAGCACACCGAGGAGCGCCCACGCGGCATCGGCGCGGGCGACCCGATCGTCCTCGACGTGAAGAACCTCGGCAAGAGCTTCTATTCACGCGAGGGGATTTTCGGGACGCGCGAATTCAAGGCGGTCAAGGACGTCTCATTCCGCCTTCCGAAGGGCAAGACGCTGGGACTGGTCGGGGAATCGGGGTCGGGCAAGACGACCGTGGGGCTGACGCTGATGCGCCTGCACGAGGCGACGTCGGGCGAGGCGATCTTCGAGGGCCGCGACCTGCTGTCGATGCCGCCGAAGGAATTCATGCGCTACAAGCGCCGCATCCAGATCATCTTCCAGAATCCCTATGCGTCGCTGAATCCGCGGTTCACCGTCGGCCAGATCCTGGTCGAGCCGATGCACATCCACGGCATCGGGACGAGCGCGCAGGACCGCACCGACAAGGCCTTCGAGCTGCTCGCCAAGGTCGGGCTGCCCGAGGTGTCGTTCTACAAGTACCCGCACGAGTTCTCGGGCGGCCAGCGGCAGCGGATCGCCATCGCGCGCTGCCTGACGATGCAGCCCGACATCCTGATCTGCGACGAATCGGTGTCGGCCCTCGACGTCTCGGTCCAGGCGCAGGTGCTGAACCTGCTGCAGGACCTGCAGGACGAGTTCCGGATGTCGTACATCTTCATCTCGCACGACTTGGCTGTCGTCAAGTACATCTCAGACCAGGTGATGGTGATGAGCGAGGGCGAGATCGTCGAGATCGCGAACTCGGACGACATCTACCGACATCCGAAGATGCCCTATACGCAGCGGCTGCTGGCGTCGATCCCCAAGGGCTGGCACGGCTAGCGTTCGCCTGCGCGCAACTGCTTGCCCACCGCGAGCAGGAAGCGCAGCGTGTCCTGCGACTCCGGGTCGCGCAGCAGGCGCCACAACCCGCCGAGGCCGCCCGCCGACGGCTGGGCCGCGCGGCTCGCCGCGGCGGCGTCGTCGACCGACTGCAGGAGATCCTGCACCATGGAGAGGCGCTCGATGAGCTGCGGCAGCATCGTCGACAGGCGCTCGAGCGCACCGCTGGCCTGCAGGCTCTCGAGCATCCTGACCACGTTCTCGGCGCCGCCGCGGCTCGCGCGATCGAGCAGCGACAATCCGTTGCCCACCGTCTCGGCCAGCCGCGACACCATCTCGTCGGTCAGCGCATCCTGCGCCGAGCTGTAGAGGCGGGCGAGCTGCGACAGACGCTCGAGGTCGCCATTGTCGACCATCCGCGTCAGCACCGGCAGCGCGCTTGCGAGCCCGGCGCGGTTGACCCGGTCGAGCAGGGTGAGGGTCTCGCCTGCGGTGGCGGCCAGCCGGGTCACCATCTCGTCGGTCAGCGAATCGCGCGCCGCGGCGACGACCCGGTGGAGCTCGAGGTCGAGGCTCGTGGTTTCTTCCGATTGTGTGTTCATCATCGGCTCCCGCTCACAGCAATCCGCGCGCCGACACCCAGTACAGCTTGTTGTAGGCCATCTTGAACCAGTGGACGGCCTTGGTCGGGGCTTTCGGGTCGGGGGGGTTCTGGTAGTCGAACATCGCGTAGGTCGCCCGGTCCTTGCCGGCCTCGATGAAGCAGAACACCTTGCCGTCGTAGTCGCGCACCGGCGAGCCGAGCTTGACGATCGCCGCGATGTTCTCGCCCAGCGCCTCGGCCTCGAAGTGCGCGGTCGATCCGGCCTTGCTGATCGGCAGGTTGGTCGTGTCGCCGATCACGTAGACGTTCTTGCGGCCCTCCATCGTGAGCTGGTGGCGGTGGGTCGGGATCCAGCCGCCGGCGCCGAGCTTGTTCTTCTCGATCACCTCCATGCCGCGGTGCGCCGGGATCGAGATCAGGAGGTCGTAGGGCGCCGCGCTGCCTTCCTCGCTCTTCACCACCTTGGCCGCGCCGTCGACCTCCTTGACATTGAACAGCGTCTCCGAGGTGATGCCCAGCCGCTCGAACTCGGGCGCCGCCCATTTGGCGACATTCTCCAGCGTGTGCACGCGCCCGATCGGGTACGTGTAGTGGAGCTGCACCTTGTCGCCGATCCCCCGGTCCTTGAAATAGTCATGGAGCATGAACGTGATCTCCAGCGGCGCCATCGGGCACTTGTGCGGCACCCCCATCGCGATCACGACCCGCCCGCCCTGGAAGGCCTGCAGCTTGCGGAACATCCTGACCGCCGATTCCTCGGTGTAGAACGTCTCCGAGTTCTCGGCGAGCCCCGGGATCAGCTCGGGCGCGGCGCGCGATCCGGTGGCGATCACCAGGATGTCGTAGTCGAACACGGTGCCGCCCTTGGTCTTGACCCGGTTCGCGTCGAGCTGGAATTCTTCCACCGGATCGACGAAGAAGGCGATGCCGGGCTCGAGCAGGCCGGCCTGGTCGCGGTACAGCTCGTCGGGCGTCATGCGCCCCAGCGCCAGGTAGAGCAGCCCCGGCTGGTACATGTGCTTGTCGGAGGCCGACAGCATCGTCAGCTTGACCTTGCCGCTGCGCACCTCGCCATGCAGCCTGCGCGCGAGGTTGTTCGCGAGGATGGTTCCGGCCATGCCGCCGCCGACGATCAGTATCTTCATGTCTGACTCCTCCTGGGTTGCGGGCCGTCCAAATGATCTGCGGCATGCGCGCCCGGACCGGAGCGGTCGCCGCGTCCGCTACTTGGTCTTCTTCACCGTCACGTGCCACACCCCGGCGTCCTCGGTCACGCCGATCAACTCGTGGCCGACCTTGCGGATCCATTCCGGAATGTCGGCGGCCGACCCCTTGTCGGTCGACAGCACCTCCAGCTCGTCACCGATGTTTGCGAGCTTGATCCAGCCGATGAGTTCCATCAAGGGGCCCGGGCAGAAGCTGCCGCGGGCATCGATCACTTTCTTTTCGGGCATGTCCTGCGTTCCTTCCGGCAACGTCAAAAGGTGTACACCTGGCCGTCCTGCGCATCGGCGAGAAACCGGGTGAGGCCGAGCGGCTCGCCCAGCCAGGGTGCCAGCGCGTCGGCGTCGATGTTCATGACGTCCATCGCCATCGAGCACGGAAAGAGCTTCGCGCCGCCGAGGTCCACCGCCTGCTCGAACAGCAGGCGGAACGGCGGCACGTTCTTGCCCGCCATCAGCGTGCCGAAGCTGCCTTCGGCGGGCGCGGGCCGGTCGCTGCCCTTGAGGAAATACTGCAGCGAATTCATCGACAGGAACACGCTGACCTCGTTGCCGCTCACCGCGCCCACCGAGGCCACCATGGCCGCCATCTGCAGCCGCTCGTGCGAGCCGGTGACGACGATGATGCTGATCTTGGAGGATGCCATCGGAGTCCTCGGAGGATTCGCGGCCGCATGAATGCGACGGGCAGCAGCACATGGGCGGCCGACCCGGCGGGTGCCGGTGCCGTGTCCGACCGCGGATCCGCTCGCGCGTCGGGCGCGCCGGAATCATGGTAATGCAACCGCTGCGGCCATGCCAACGAATCGCGCGGCGGGCGCGTGCCCGCTGCGCGATCCGTTGACCTGCGTCAAAGGGTGAACTGCAATTCCGAAAGCAGCGCGCCGGGAACCGTCGTGCTGGTCAGCATCCGCGAGCCGTAGGTG
>JAGXBK010000084.1 GCA_018971195.1 Betaproteobacteria bacterium | reverse complement strand
GATCTTGCCGTCCTCGCGCTGCTCGATGACGTGCGCCGCCCATCCCGAGGTCCGCGAGATCACGAACAGTGGCGTGAACATCGGCATCGGCACGCCCATCATGTGGTAGCTGACCGCCGAGAACCAGTCGAGGTTCGGGAACATCTTCTTTGCATCCCACATGACGGTCTCGAGACGCTCGGCGATGCCGAACAGGCGCATGTCGCCGGCGGCAAGCGAAAGCTCGCGCGCGACCTCCTTGATGATCTTGTTGCGCGGGTCCGCGATCGTGTAGACCGGGTGGCCGAAGCCGATGACGACCTCGCGCGCCTCGACGCGCCTGCGGATGTCGGCTTCGGCCTCGTCGGGCGTCCGGTAGCGCGATTGCACTTCCAGCGACGCCTCGTTGGCGCCGCCGTGCTTGGGACCGCGCAGCGCGCCGATCGCGCCGGTGATCGCCGAGTGGATATCCGAGCCGGTTCCGGCGATCACTCGCGCGGTGAACGTGGATGCGTTGAACTCGTGCTCGGCGTAGAGGTTGAGCGACGTGTGCATCGCCTTCACCCACGACAATGGCGGCGCGCGGCGATGCAGCAGGTGCAGGAAGTGGCCGCCGATCGATTCGTCATCGGTCTCGACCTCGATGCGCGTGCCGCTCTGGCTGTAGTGGTGCCAGTAGAGCAGCATCGAACCCATCGAGGCCATCAATCGGTCGGCGATGTCGCGTGCAGCCGCGGTGTCGTGGCCCTCCTTCTCGGGCAGCACGCTGCCGAGCGCCGAAACCGCCGTGCGCATGACGTCCATCGGATGCGCCGCGGCGGGGATCTGCTCCAGCACGACGCGCACCGGCCCTGGAATCCCCCGCAGCGTGCGGAGCTTTCGCTTGTAGGCATCGAGCTCGGCGCGCGTGGGCAGCCTGCCGTGCACGAGCAGGTGCGCGATCTCCTCGAACTCGGATGCGGCGGCGATGTCGAGGATGTCGTAGCCGCGGTAATGCAGATCGTTGCCGGTGCGCCCGACGGTGCACAGCGCCGTGTTGCCCGCGGTGACGCCTGAAAGCGCGACCGATTTCTTGGGCTTGTGCGCGGCGGCCGGCGCCGGCTCGAGGTGGGGGGTCGTCATCGGTGGCCCGTATTCTGGGTTTGGCGTCGGCGCGGCCGGTCAGCCGTTGCGCTGCGCGAACAGCGCATCGAGCTTCCGCTCGTAGGCGTGGTAGCCGAGGTAATCGTAGAGATCGTTGCGGGTCTGCATGGTCGCAACGACGTTCTTCTGGGTGCCGTCGCGGCGGAGCGCCTGGTAGACGTTGAGTGCCGCCTGGTTCATCGCCCGGAAAGCGGACAGCGGATAGAGCGCGATCGCCACGCCGGCCTTCGCGATCTCGTCGACGGTGAACAGCGGCGTGCTGCCGAATTCGGTCAGGTTCGCGAGCACCGGCACGCCGACCGCGTCGACGAAGCGCCGGTACATCGAGAGCTCGGTCATCGCTTCGGGAAAAATCATGTCTGCGCCCGCGGCGACGCAGGCCCGCGCGCGCTCGATCGCGGCCTCCAGTCCTTCGACCGCAAGCGCATCGGTGCGCGCCATGATGACGAAATCCGGGTCGCTGCGCGCGTCGACTGCGGCCTTGATGCGGTCGACCATCTCGGCCTGCGAAACCAGGGCCTTGCCGGGCCGGTGGCCGCAGCGTTTCGCGCCGACCTGGTCCTCGATGTGCATCGCAGCCGCGCCGAACTTGATCAGCGACTTGACGGTGCGCCCGATGTTGAACGCCGAGGCGCCGAAACCGGTGTCGGCGTCGACCAGCAGCGGCAGCGGGCACGCGTCGGTGATCCGGCGCACGTCGGTCAGGACGTCGTCGAGGCCGCTGATCCCGAGGTCGGGAACGCCCAGCGACCCGGCGGCGACGCCACCGCCGGACAGGTAGATCGCCTTGAAGCCGCTCTTCTGCGCGAGCAGCGCATGATAGGCGCAGATGGCGCCGGGGACCTGCAGCGGTACCTCGGCTGCGGCTGCCGCGCGGAACCGTGCGCCTGCGCTTTCCGTGGTCATGGTCGCCGTCAGGCGAGCATCGAAGCGACGCCGCTGCGCTCTTCCTCGAGCTCCTTCAGCGTCGCGTCCATCCGCTCGCGGGAGAATGCGTCGATCGGGAGGTCGCGCACGCGCTCGTACTCGCCGTTGGCCGTGGTCACGGGCACGCCATAGACAATGTCCTTCGGGATGCCGTAGCTGCCGTCCGACGGGATGCCCATTGTCACCCACTTGCCGTTGCTGCCCAGGATCCAGTCGCGGACGTGGTCGATTGCGGCGTTTGCGGCCGATGCCGCCGACGACAAACCCCTCGCCTCGATGATCGCCGCGCCACGCTTGCCCACCATCGGAAGGAACACGGTGCGGTTCCAGTTCTCGTCGTTGATCAGGTCTTTCACCGACTGGCCGTTCGACGTGGCGAAACGGTAGTCGGCGTACATCGTGGGCGAGTGGTTGCCCCAGACGGTCATCTTCTCGATCGAGTCGACCGGCCTGCCTGCCTTCGCGGCGACCTGCGACAGCGCGCGGTTGTGGTCGAGGCGCAGCATCGCCGTGAAATTGCGGGCCGGCAGCGACGGCGCCGATTTCATCGCGATGTAGGCGTTGGTGTTGGCGGGATTGCCCACGACCAGCACGCGAATCCCGCGCGACGCCACCGCGTCGAGCGCCTTGCCCTGTTCGATGAAGATCCTGGCGTTCTCGAGCAGCAGGTCCTTGCGCTCCATGCCGGGACCGCGGGGCTTCGCGCCGACGAGCATCGCGACGTCGGCGTCGCGGAACGCCGTCCTCGGGTCCGCGCTGCCCTGCATGCCGGCGAGCAGGGGGAACGCACAGTCCTCGAGCTCCATCATCACGCCCTTGAGCGCGGCCTGTGCCTTGTCGAGGGGCAGCTCGAGCAGCTGCAGGATGACCGGCTGGTCGGGGCCCAGCATCTGTCCGGAGGCAACGCGGAACAGCAGGCTGTAGCCGATCTGGCCGGCGGCGCCGGTGACCGCGACGCGGACGGGTGCTTTCATCGAGGACTCCTGGCGCAAGGATGACGCGGCGGGACCCGCCGGCCGGAACACCGGCGCGGCGCCCGGCGTGGCGCAGTGCGGCGCGTGGGTCGGGGCCCAATGGGAGGTTAGGCGCGGTGCCGCCGTCTGTCAATTCAGTCGTATATTTGATATAAGACACACGATAGCACCTTCGCACAGGTCCGCCGATGATCCGAGCCCGTTTGCCCGGCACGCCGACATTCCAGCCGCTCTACGTCCAGGTCAAGGCGCTGATCGAGCGCGGACTCGAATCCGGGGAATGGAAGCCCGGCGAGGCCATTCCGCCGGAGGCTGCGCTCGCGTCGCGCTTCGGCGTGGCGCTCGGCACCGTGCGCAAGGCGGTCCAGGCGCTCGCTGCCGAGAACCTCGTCATCCGGCGCCAGGGCAAGGGAACCTTCGTTGCGACCCACACCGAGGAGCGGACGTCCAATTTCCGCTTCCTGCGCATCCGTCGCAGCGATGGGGAGGACGAGTATCCGGGGAGCCGACTCATCGATCTCCGGCGCGCGCGGGCGGGCGCCGAAGTCGCGCGCCTGCTGGCCCTCAAGCCGGGTGACGGCGTCTTCGTCCTGCGGCGAGTGCTCGATTACGCCGGCGTGCCGACGGTCCTCGATGAGATCACGCTGCCTGCCGCCCTGTTTCGGGGCATGACGCGGGAGCGCTACGATGCCCATCGTGGCTCGATGTACGGATTCTTCGAGACCGAGTTCGGCGTCACGATGCTGCGGGCGACCGAACGCCTGCGCGCCGTGGCCGCCGACGCCGCGGTCGCGCCGCTGCTGGGCGTCAGTGTCGGGGAGCCGCTGCTCGCCGTCGACCGCGTGACATTCACCTACGGCAATCGCCCGGTCGAGCTTCGCCGGGGCCTCAACTCGACACGCAACCACCATTACTGGAACGAGCTCTCCTGACGTGGGTCGCGCGTCGCCAAGGCCGGGGCGGCCGTGGCGCAACGGCCGCGGTTCTGGCATCGGTGTGCAGCGGCGCGCTATAATTTGTTGCTGCGCAAAAAAGAACAGGACATGCGCTGCTTCGCCTGACCGCCCGCCGACATTCGAGGTTGACTCATGGCCGCCGTCGAACGACCTGTCGTCAAGCCGCGCCCGATCTATCTGAATCTGCTCGCGATCCGGCAGCCGCTGCCGGCGATCGTCTCGATCCTGCACCGGATCAGCGGCGCGCTGCTGTTCGCCGTGGGCATTCCGCTGCTGCTCTGGTTCGTGCAGACGAGTCTCGCGTCGGGCGCGGGCTACGCGACGGCTTTCGGCCCGCTGTCCTCGTCGCTCGGAAAGCTCGTGCTGCTGGCGATCGCCTGGGCGTACATTCATCACGTGCTGGCAGGGTTGCGCCACCTGGCGCTCGATCTGCACATTGGCACGGACCTCGCGCCGACGCGGACGGCGTCGGCGCTCGTCATGGTCGTCGCGCTCCTGCTGACGCTGATCGTCGCGGTGCGGCTGTGGTAGGGGACGTCGAACGCGTGGCCGTGGGCGCGCACTACGGGGCGCGGGACTGGCTCGCGCAGCGCGTCACGGCGGTCGTCATGACGCTCTACACGCTGTTGATCGGGCTGATCGTGCTGTGGCACGGCGGCCTCGACTATGCGAGCTGGAAAGCGATGTTCGCCAGCACGGCGTTCCGGGTCGTGAGTTTCCTGTTCATGGCGTCGCTGCTGTTCCACGCCTGGGTCGGCATGCGCAACATCCTGATGGACTACGCGAAGCCGACGAGCCTGCGCCTCTCGCTGCAGGTCGCGGTCGTCTGCGTGCTGGTCGCCTACGCCGGCTGGACCGTGCAGGTGCTGTGGGGGCACGCATGAGCGCGGCGCGCGAAGCGAAAGCCCGCAGGGCCTGCCGCCGCGCGATTGCGGGAGGCCGACGCTCCGGCGGCGGCACGTCCGGCGGGTCCAAGGAGGCCGACGCGTGGTGAGCAAGCTTCCCGTCCGCCGCTTCGACGCGCTGATCATCGGCGCCGGCGGCGCCGGCATGCGCGCGTCGCTTCAGCTCGCGGAAGCGGGGCTGTCGGTGGCCGTGCTGTCCAAGGTGTTCCCGACCCGCTCGCACACCGTTGCCGCGCAAGGCGGCATCGGTGCGTCGCTGGGCAACATGTCGGAGGACCACTGGCTGTGGCACATGTACGACACGATCAAGGGATCCGACTGGCTCGGCGACCAGGACGCGATCGAGTACATGTGCAAGATGGCGCCGCAGGTCGTCTACGAGCTCGAGCATTTCGGCATGCCTTTCGACCGCAATCCGGACGGCACGATCTATCAGCGGCCTTTCGGCGGCCACTCGGCCAATTTCGGCGAGAAGGCGATCCAGCGGGCGTGTGCGGCCGCCGACCGCACCGGCCACGCGATGCTGCACACGCTCTACCAGCGCAACGTGCGGGCGCGCACCCAGTTCTTCGTCGAATGGATGGCGCTCGACCTGATCCGCGATGCCGACGGCGAGGTGCTGGGCGTCACGGCGCTGGAAATGGAAACCGGCGACGTGATGATCCTCGAGGCCAAGGTGACGATGTTCGCCACCGGCGGCGCCGGGCGCATCTTCGCGGCGTCGACGAACGCGTTCATCAACACCGGTGACGGCCTTGGGATGGCGGCGCGGGCGGGCGTGCCGTTGCAGGACATGGAGTTCTGGCAGTTCCACCCGACGGGCGTGGCCGGCGCCGGCGTCCTGATCACCGAAGGAGTGCGCGGCGAGGGCGGCATCCTGCTGAATTCCCAGGGCGAGCGCTTCATGGAGCGCTATGCGCCGAATCTCAAGGACCTCGCCTCGCGCGACGTGGTCAGCCGCTCGATGGACCAGGAGATCAAGGAGGGCCGGGGCTGCGGTCCCAACCGCGATTATGTCCTGCTGAAGCTCGATCACCTCGGACCCGAGGTCATCAACAAGCGCCTGCCATCGATCCGCGAGATCGCGATCAAGTTCGCCAATGTCGACCCGATCAGGGAGCCGATCCCCGTCGTGCCGACGATCCATTACATGATGGGCGGCATCCCGACCAATGTCCACGGGCAGGTCGTGCTGCCGCAGGGCTCCGATCCGGCGGCCGTCCTCCCGGGCCTCTACGCGGTGGGCGAATGCGCCTGCGTGTCGGTCCACGGCGCCAACCGGCTCGGCACCAATTCGCTGCTCGACCTGCTGGTGTTCGGGCGCTCGGCGGGTAACCATGTCGTCGGGCAGAATCTCACTGCGCAGTCGCACAAGCCGCTGCCGAAAGACGCGGGCGAGCTCTCGCTGGCGCGGCTTGCCAGGCTCGATGCCGCGACCTCGGGCGAGAGCGTCGCGCAGGTCGCAAGCGACCTGCGCAAGTCGATGCAGTCGCATTGCGGCGTGTTCCGCAACCAGCAGCTGCTCGCCGCGGGGGTGCAGAAGGTTCTCGAGCTCGAGGCGCGCTCGCAGCGCACCGCGATTTCCGACCGGAGCCGGATTTTCAACACCGCGCGCGTCGAGGCCCTGGAGCTCGACAACCTGGTCGAAACGGCCAAGGCGACGATCTTCTCGGCGGAGGCACGGCGGGAGTCGCGCGGCGCGCAGGCGCGCAGCGACTATCCGGCGCGCGACGATGCGAACTGGCTCAACCACACGCTGTGGTACCGCGACGGGAACCGCCTCGCCTACAAGCCGGTGAACCTGAAACCGATGTCGGTCGATTCGTTCCCGCCGAAGGCCCGCACCTACTGAATCCTCCATGAGATTCCGCATCTACCGCTACGACCCGGAACAGGACGCGAAGCCGCGGCTGCAGGAGTACGACATCGCGCTCGACCCCCACGACCGGATGCTGCTCGACGCGCTGATCCGCCTGAAGTCGGTCGACGACTCGCTGTCGTTCCGACGCAGCTGCCGCGAAGGGGTCTGCGGATCCGATGCGATGAACATCAACGGCAGGAACGGGCTCGCCTGCACCACCAACCTGAAGACGCTCGCGGAACCGGTCGAGCTCCGGCCGCTGCCCGGGTTGCCGGTGGTGCGGGACCTGATCGTCGACATGAGCCAGTTCTTCAAGCAGTACCACTCGATCAAGCCCTACCTCGTCAACGACGAGCCGCCGCCCGAGCGCGAGCGCCTGCAGTCGCCCGGGGAGCGCGAGCGCCTCGACGGACTCTACGAGTGCATCCTGTGCGCCTGCTGCTCGACGGCCTGCCCGTCGTTCTGGTGGAACCCCGACAAGTTCGTCGGGCCGGCAGGGCTGCTCAACGCCTATCGCTTCATCGCCGACAGCCGCGATCGCGACCTGAACGACCGGCTCGACAATCTCGAGGACCCGTACCGGCTGTTCCGCTGCCATTCGATCATGAATTGCGTCGATGTCTGCCCGAAGGGCCTCAATCCGACGCGCGCGATCGGGAACATCAAGACGATGATCGTCAAGCGGGCGGTGTGAGCCCGGGGTGCGCCAGGAGTGACCGGGGACACGCGGCGATACGAACGCCTGCGCTGGCGTTGCCGGCGTGGGATGCTGGAGAACGACCTGGTGCTCGCACGCTTCCTCGACGCCGAGGGCGCGCGGCTCACCGACGACGACGTCGCGCAACTCGATGCCCTGCTCGACCTGTCCGACAATGCGCTATGGGACCTGATCGCAGGACGAGCGGAGCCGGTCGACGCCCGGTTGCGCCCGCTGGTCGAGCGTCTGCGATCGATCTGAAGGCGCCGGCAGAGCGCCGTGGGAGGACCACCCGGGATGTCGCAGCTGGCCGCAATCCGCAACCGAAGGACGCACGATGACCGATCGCACAGCCACCCTGAGTTTTTCCGACGGATCGCCGTCCGCCACGTTTCCGGTGCTTCCCGGGACGATCGGACCCGACGTGATCGACATCCGTTCGCTGTATTCGAGGACCGGCAAGTTCACCTACGACCCCGGCTTCATGTCGACCGCGGCCTGCAGCTCGGCGATCACCTACATCGACGGCGACAAGGGCGAGCTGCTCTACCGGGGGTATCCGATCGAGGAGCTCGCAGTCAGCTGCGACTTCCTCGAGGTCTGCCACCTGCTGCTCTACGGCGAGCTGCCGAACGTTGCGCAAAAGCTGGATTTCGGCAGCCGCGTCATCAAGCACACGATGGTCAACGAGCAGATGCAGTTCTTCATGCGCGGCTTCCGGCGCGACGTGCATCCGATGGCGGCGCTGACCGGGCTGGTGGGCGCGATGAGCGCGTTCTATCCCGATTCGATCAATCTGAACGATGCGCACCAGCGCGACATCTCCGCGATCCGGCTGATCGCTAAGATGCCCACGCTGGTCGCGATGGCCTACAAGTACTCGGTCGGCCAGCCTTACATGTATCCTCGCAACGAACTCTCCTACGCGGCGAACTTCATGCGCATGATGTTCGCCACACCCTGCGAGGACTACAAAGTCGACGACGTTCTGGTCCGCGCGCTCGACCGGATCTTCATCCTGCACGCCGATCACGAGCAGAACGCCTCGACGTCGACGGTGCGGCTGTGCGCGTCGTCGGGGACGAACCCGTTCGCGGCGATCGCGGCAGGCGTGGCCTGCCTGTGGGGCCCCGCACACGGCGGCGCCAACGAGGCCGCGCTCAACATGCTCTATGACATCCAGGCGCAGGGCGGCCTCGCCAGGGTCGGCGAGTTCATCGCCAAGGTCAAGGACAAGAGCTCGACCGTGCGGCTGATGGGCTTCGGGCACCGCGTCTACAAGAACTACGACCCGCGCGCCAAGCTGATGCGCGAGACCTGCTACGAGGTGCTCGAGGCGCTCGGCCTTCACGACGATCCTCTGTTCAAGCTGGCGATGGCGCTCGAGAAGATCGCGCTGGAGGACGATTATTTCGTCCAGCGCAAGCTGTATCCGAACGTCGACTTCTACTCCGGCATCGTGCAGAAGGCGATCGGGATCCCGGTGTCGCTGTTCACCGCGATCTTCGCGCTGGCGCGTACCGTGGGCTGGATCGCGCAATTGAACGAGATGATCACCGACCCGGAATACAAGATCGGGCGCCCGCGGCAGCTCTTCACCGGAGCGACACGGCGCAGCGTCAAGCCGATCGCCGAGCGCTGACGCGTGGCGGGCCGTCGCCGCTCGCTGCGGCGACCGGCGCATTCCCGGGTTGGCAGCGAGCCGAAGCGACGAGGTGCAGGCAATGGGGACGATGAAGGAGCTGGAATCCAGCAGCACGCTGTTCGGTGGCAACGCGCCGTTCGTCGAGGAGCTCTACGAGAGCTATCTCGCCGACCCGGGCCGCGTTCCCCCCGAGTGGCGCGAATACTTCGACGAGCTGAAGGGCGATGCGGCGGACGTTGCGCACGGCCCGGTCGTCGAGTCCTTCCGCGAGCTCGCGAAGAACCGCAGGGTCGCCGGGGCGATGGTCGATGCGGCGACGATGCACAAGCAGGTGCTCGTCCTGCAGATGATCGGCAAGTTCCGCACCCTGGGCATGCTGCACGCGAGCCTCGACCCGCTGAAGCGTCAGGAGCCGCCGTACATCCCCGACCTGGACCTGCGCAGCTACAGCTTCACCGAAGCCGACATGGACACCGAGTTCGACGTCGGCTCGTTCAAGGCGGGCCCGGCGCGGATGCGCCTGCGCGACATCGTCGAAGCGCTGAGACAGACCTACACCCGCACGCTGGGCGCCGAGTACATGTACATCTCGGACACTCCGGTCAAGCGCTTCATCCAGGAACGCCTCGAGCCGATCCGGTCGCAGCCCGCGTACAGCACCGAGCAGCGCAGGCACATCCTCGAGCGCCTGACGGCGGCCGAGACGCTCGAGCGCTACCTGCACACCAAGTACGTCGGCCAGAAACGCTTCTCCGGCGAAGGCGGCGATTCGATGATCCCGATGCTCGACCTCCTGATCCAGCGCGCGGGTGCCGCGGGCGTCCAGGAGATCGTGCTCGGCATGGCGCACCGCGGTCGGCTCAACGTGCTGGTCAACACGCTGGGCAAGATGCCGTCCGACCTGTTCTCGGAGTTCGAGGGCAAGGGCGCGCAGGTACTGCCCGCAGGCGACGTCAAGTACCACCAGGGGTTCTCGTCCGACGTATCGACGCCCGGCGGGCCGGTGCACGTGACCCTCGCGTTCAATCCGTCGCACCTCGAGATCGTCAACCCGGTGGTCGAGGGCAGCGTGCGCGCGCGCCAGCACCGGCGCAAGGACGTCCGTGGCGACCAGGTGCTGCCGGTGCTGATCCATGGCGACGCGGCGATCGCGGGGCAGGGCATCGTCCAGGAATGCCTGAACATGGCGCAGACGCGGGGCTACTACACCGGCGGCACCGTGCACATCGTCATCAACAACCAGATCGGCTTCACGACGTCGGACCCGCGGGATACCCGCGGCACCCTCTACTGCACCGACGTCGGCAAGATGATCGAGGCACCGATCCTGCACGTGAACGGCGACGACCCCGAGGCCTGCCTGCTTGCGACCGAGATCGCGCTCGATTACCGGCAGAGCTACCACAAGGACGTGTTCATCGACCTCGTCTGCTTCCGCCGCCTCGGCCATAACGAGGCCGACGAGCCGATGATCACCCAGCCGCTGATGTACAAGAAGATCAACCAGCACCCAGGCACGCGCAAGCTCTACGCCGACCGGTTGATCGCCGCCGGCGCTGTCACCGCCGAGGAAGCCGACGCGATGATCGCGACCTACCGCGCGGCGATGGACAAGGGGTATCACACCAATACGACCGTGCTCGCGAACTACAAGCCGCCGTTCATCGTCGACTGGACGCCGTTCAAGGGT
This sequence comes from Betaproteobacteria bacterium, assembly GCA_018971195.1. Lineage (GTDB taxonomy): Bacteria > Pseudomonadota > Gammaproteobacteria > Burkholderiales > Casimicrobiaceae > VBCG01. The sequence continues at coordinate 1,246 of JAGXBK010000084.1, read as the reverse complement.
CGGCACTGGACCGATGCCGCCGATACCTCGGTTCCGCTCGCGCACCTGAAGGCGCTGGGCGCGAAGTCGACGGCCGTTCCCGGGGATTTCAAGCTCCATCCGCGGGTCGAGAAGCTGATGGCCGACCGGCGCGCGATGGTCGACGGCAAGCAGCCGGTCGACTGGGGCATGGGCGAGATCCTCGCCTATGCGTCCCTCGTCGACCAGAACTACGGGGTGCGCATCTCCGGCGAAGATGTCGGCCGGGGAACGTTCTCGCACCGGCACGCGGTGCTGCACGACCAGAATCGCGAGAAATGGGACTCGGGCATCTGGGTTCCGCTGCAGCACATCAAGGACGGGCAGCCCGATTTCGAGATCATAGACTCGGTGCTGACCGAGAGCGCGGTGCTGGGCTTCGAGTACGGCTACACGACATCGGAGCCGTCGCAGCTCGTGATCTGGGAAGCCCAGTTCGGCGATTTCGCCAACGGCGCGCAGGTCGTGATCGACCAGTTCATCAGCGCCGGTGAAGTGAAGTGGGGCCGGATCTGCGATCTGGTGCTGTTCCTGCCGCACGGCTACGAAGGCCAGGGTCCCGAGCATTCGTCGGCGCGCCCCGAACGCTACCTGCAGCTATGCGCACAGCACAACATGCAGGTCGTCGTGCCGACGACGCCTGCGCAGGTGTTCCATCTTCTGCGGCGGCAAATGATCCGCAACTTCCGCAAGCCGCTGATCGTGATGACCCCCAAGAGCCTCTTGCGGCACAAGGAAGCGGTGTCGACCCTCGACGAGCTCGCCAAAGGCAGCTTCCAGAACGTCATCGGCGAGATCGAGCGAATCGACCCGAAGAAGGTGAAGCGCGTCATCGTCTGCTCGGGCAAGGTCTACTACGAGCTCCTCGCCCACCGGCGCGAGCGCAGGATCGACACCGTCGCGATCCTGCGCCTCGAGCAGCAGTACCCATTCCCCCACGACGCCTACCGGCGCGAGGTTGCGAAGTACCCGGCGGCCAAGGAAGTCGTCTGGTGCCAGGAAGAGCCGCAGAACCAGGGCGCGTGGTACCGGCTCTGTGCCTACATGCGCGCGGACATCGACAGCACCAGGATTCTGGCCTACGCCGGCCGGCCGGTGTCCGCGTCGACCGCAGTTGGCTATGCGGCCAAGCACAACGCCGAGCAGAGGCAGCTTATCGAGGACGCGTTCGCCGACGGGCTCAAGTCCGGTGAGATGCTTCTCGCGCGCTGAAGAAAATGGGGTCGGA
>JAGXBK010000083.1 GCA_018971195.1 Betaproteobacteria bacterium | reverse complement strand
GATGGTCGCTGCGGGATCGCGAGGCGCGACGGCCGCGATCTGCACCGGGGCAGGGCCGAACAGCTGCCAGCCCCACCATGCGAGGACGGTGACGAGCGCACACCATGCCGCGAGCGTCGCGATCGATGCCACGATTCTCGGGAGGCGTCCGCCGCTATAATCGCGCGCTTCGCCCATCGCCTGGTCCATCGTCGGCGTGAATCCCCTTCTGCAACGATTGCAGCCTTACCCGTTCGAGCGATTGCGCGCGCTGCACGCCGGCGTCTCGCCCGACCCTGGGAAGTCCGCGATCAACGTATCGATCGGCGAGCCCCGGCACCCGACGCCGCAGTTCGTCATCGACGCCCTCGCGCGTGGCGCGACCGCAGGCCTGTCGAATTATCCCACGACGGCCGGCAGCAACGCGCTGCGCGAGGCGATCGCCGGCTGGCTCATGCGCCGTCACCGTCTTGCCGCGCTCGACCCGGTGACCGAGGTGCTGCCCGTGCTGGGCAGCCGCGAAGCGCTGTTCGCGTTCGCGCAGACGATCGTCGACCCGAGCCGGGTCGGAGCCACGGTCGTCGTCCCGAATCCTTTCTATCAGATCTACGAGGGCGCCGCGCTGCTGGCCGGGGCTGGCGTGCATTGCGTCAACGCTGTCGAGCGCGCCGGCTACTCCCACGAATGGGACGGCGTGCCCGACGCGGTCTGGGCGCGCACGCAGCTGCTCTATGTCTGCTCCCCCGACAATCCCACCGGACACGTGCTGGATCTCGCGGGCTGGAAGCAGCTGTTCGATCTTTCCGACCGGCACGGCTTCGTCATTGCCTCCGATGAATGCTATTCCGAAATCTACTTCGACGAGGACCGCCCGCCGCTCGGCGCCCTCGACGCCGCGGCACAGCTCGGCCGTAGCGGGTACCCGCGCCTGGTCGCCTTCGGCAGCCTGTCGAAGCGGTCGAACGCGCCGGGTCTGCGCTCGGGCTACGCCGCCGGCGACCGCGCGCTGCTGAAGGCATTCCTGCAGTTCCGGACCTATCACGGCTCGGCGATGTCGCCGGCCGTCGCCGCGGCGAGCATCGCCGCGTGGAACGACGAGGCTCACGTGGTCGCGAACCGCGCCGAGTACGCGGCCAAGTTTGCCCGGTTGACCTCGCAGATCGCGCCGGTGCTGCCCTGCGCGGTTCCGGAAGCCGGTTTCTACCTGTGGGCGAAGACACCGGGCGACGATGCGGCCTTTGCGCGCCGGCTGCTCGCCGAGGAGAACGTCGTCGTGCTGCCGGGGAGCTACCTCGCACGCGAGGTCGGGGGCGTGAACCCGGGCGCGGGTCGCATCCGGATCGCCCTGGTGCCGCCGCTCGCCGAATGCGCCGAGGCGATCGAGCGCATCGTCGCCTGCACGCGGCGCGGCTGACGACCCGGGCCGGGCCGACGGGCGCCCGGTGCGGCCGTGTAAAATGGCGTCCTTTTCACCCGCCGATTCGATGACGAGCCTGCAACAGACGATCGACGCCGCGTGGGAGATGCGCGGCGAGCTGTCCCCCACCAGTGCCCCCTCCGCCGTGCGCGAGGCAGTCGCGCAGGTCATCGCCGAGCTCGATGCCGGACGCCTGCGCGTCGCCGAGAAGCTCGACGGCGCGTGGACGACCCACCAATGGATCAAGAAAGCGGTGCTGCTGTCGTTTCGCCTGACCGACAGCGCGCCGATCGGGCTCGCCGGTCCGCAGGTGCCGTTCCGTTTTTACGACAAAGTCGCGACCAAGTTTGCGCAATACGACGACGCGGCGTTCGCCCGGGCCGGCGTGCGCGTCGTGCCGCCCGCCGTCGCCCGGCGCGGAGCCTACGTCGCCCGCGGCGTCGTGCTGATGCCCTCGTACGTCAACATCGGCGCCTACGTCGATGAAGGAACCATGGTCGACACCTGGGCGACCGTGGGCTCCTGTGCCCAGATCGGGCGCAACGTCCACCTGTCCGGGGGCGTCGGGATCGGCGGCGTGCTCGAGCCGCTGCAGGCGAATCCGACGATCATCGAGGACAACTGCTTCATCGGCGCGCGCTCCGAGGTCGTCGAAGGCGTCATCGTCGAGGAGAACTCGGTGCTGGGCATGGGCGTGTTCCTCGGCCAGAGCACGCGGATCTACGATCGTGCCACCGGCAGCGTCACCTACGGGTGCGTGCCCGCCGGCTCGGTCGTCGTCGCGGGCAGCCTGCCTGCCACCGACGGCAGCCACAGCCTCTACTGCGCGGTAATCGTCAAGCGCGTGGACGCGAAGACGCGTTCGAAGACCGGCATCAACGAATTGCTGCGGCTGTAGGCGCGTCATGTCCGTCAGCCTGAAGACCCCCGAGGACATCGCCGGCATGCGCATCGCGGGCCGGCTCGGCTCCGAGCTGCTCGACTTCCTGACCCCGATGATCGTCAGCGGCATCTCGACGCGCGAGATCGACGCAGCTGCCCACGACTACATGGTCAACGTCCAGAAGACGACGCCGGCGACACTCAATTACGCCCCGCCCGGCCACTCGCCCTACCCGGCTTCCCTCTGCACGTCGGTCAACCACGTCGTCTGCCACGGAATCCCGGGCACGAAGAAACTTAAGGACGGCGACATCGTCAACGTCGACGTGACCGTGATCAAGGACGGCTACCACGGCGACACCAGCCGGATGTTCTTCATCGGCAAGCCGTCGATCCAGGCCCGCCGGCTGGTCGAGATCACCTACGAGGCGATGTGGCGCGGCATTCGCGCCGTCAGGCCCGGCGGGCACCTGGGCGACGTCGGGTCGGCGATCCAGCGCTTTGCCGAGAGTCATGGATTCTCCGTGGTGCGCGAGTTCTGCGGCCACGGCATCGGCACGCGCTTCCACGAGGATCCGCAGGTCCTGCACTACGGCCGCCCGGGGACCGGACTCAAGCTGCAGGCGGGCATGATCTTCACGGTCGAGCCGATGATCAATGCCGGGCGCGCCGCGATCCGGTCGCTGGCCGACGGGTGGACGATCGTCACCGCCGACCATTCGCTGTCCGCGCAGTGGGAGCATACGGTGCTGGTCACCGATACCGGCTACGAAGTGCTCACGCAGTCCGCAGGGACGCCTCCCCCGCCCCCTGCCTCCGACTGAGAGTTCGCGGCGGATGAGCTTCGCGCCGACTGCCGCCGCCGCTGCGCACCCACTGCCGCAGTCGCTGCGCGTCGACCACTGGCGCGAGCTTCTCCGGGGCGGTCGCGCGCGGCTGCGCGACGAGTTCTGCACGACCGGCGACACGCCGCGCCTGCTGAAGAGCCTCGCGTCCCTGACCGACGAGGTGGTCGTCGGCGCCTGGGGCGAAAGTGGATGCCGCGGTCATTGCACGCTGATTGCCGTCGGCGGCTACGGACGCGGACAGCTCTACCCGCACTCGGACGTCGACGTCCTGATTCTTCTTCCAGCCCGATCCGATGTTGTCGCAGCCAACGGGATCGAGCGGCTCCTGGCATCGCTCTGGGATATCGGCGTCGAACTCTCGCATGCGGTGCGCACCGTCGCCGAATGCGTCAGTGAGATGGCTTCAGACACCACGATCTGCACCAGCCTGCTCGAACACCGACGGCTCGCGGGCTCGCGCCGCCTCTACGACGAGTTCCGCAGGCAATTCGCCAGGGCGCTGGACGTGCGGTCGTTTTATGCCGCCAAGCTGCTCGAGCAGCAGCAGCGCCATCTCAAATTCCACGACGCGGCTTACAACCTCGAGCCCAATGTCAAGGAGAGTCCCGGTGGCCTGCGCGACCTTCAGACGGTCATCTGGATCGCGCGCGCGGCGGGTCTGGGCCGCTCGTGGCGTGAACTTGCGAAGAACCGATTGATGACGGCGGCCGAGGCGCGAGCCGTATCGCGCCAGGAACGCACGATCGGCGAATTGCGCGCGCGCCTGCACTACCTCGCAGGCAGGCGCGAGGACCGGCTCGTCTTCGACCTGCAGTCGGCGCTGGCGCGCGAATTCGCGCTGGTCGACAAGCCGGCGCGGCGCGCGAGTGAGCAGCTGATGCAACGCTATTACCGGGCGACCAAGGTCGTCCGCCAGGTCAACACGCTGCTGCTGCAGAACCTGCACGCCCGACTCTACCCGGCAGCGACGGCTCCGCTGCCGATCGACGCCGAGTTCCAGCGTGTCGACGAGTTGCTCGACGTCCGCGACGAGTCGCTGTTCGAGCGGCGCCCGGGCGCAATGTTCGACGCGTCGCTCGCGCTGCAGCGACATCCTGAATTGCGCGGCATGACGGCGCGGACGCTGCGCGCGCTGTGGCGAAACCGCCACCGGATCGACGCCGCGTTTCGCCGCGAACCCGCGCATCGCGCGCAGTTCCTGCAGATGTTCCGCGAGCCGCGCGGACTGACGCACGAATTGCGGCGCATGAATCTCTACGGCGTCCTCGGCCAGTACCTGCCCGCATTCGGCCGCATCGTCGGCCAGATGCAGCACGACCTGTTCCACGTCTACACGGTCGACGAGCACATCCTGATGGTCATCCGCAACCTGCGCCGCTTCACCGAGGCGCAGCATGCCCACGAATACCCGTTGTGCTCGCGGCTGATCACGGACTTCGAGCGCAAGGAGGTCCTGTATCTCGCGGGCCTGTTCCATGACGTGGCCAAGGGCCGCGGCGGCGATCACTCGGTCCTGGGTGCACGCGAGGCGCGCAGGTTCTGCCGGCAGCACGGTCTACCCGGTGACGACACCGAGCTCGTCGCGTGGCTGGTCGCCGAGCACCTGACGATGTCGTCGACCGCGCAGAAGCAGGACATCACGAATCCCGAAGTGATCGATGCGTTCGCGAAGAAGGTCGGCGACGAGCGCGCGCTGTCCGCGCTCTACCTGCTGACGGTCGCCGACATCCGCGGAACGAGCCCCAGCGTCTGGAATGCGTGGAAAGCGAAGCTCCTCGAGGACCTCTTTCATGCGACGAAGAGCGTGCTGGCGGGGGGCGCAGCGCAGCGCACGATCGCCGACAGCATCGAGCTGCGCCAGCGCGAGGCGCGTCGCCTGCTGCGGCTGTACGCGGTTCCCGAAGGCGCCGAGCAGCGACTGTGGCGCGAGCTCGACATCACGTACTTCCAGCGGCATACCGCCGACGAGATCGCCTGGCATGCGCGTCATCTGCACTGGCGCGTCGGCCAGACGGCGCCGGTGGTCAAGGTCCGGCTTGCAAAGGACGGAGCCGGCCTGCAGGCACTGGTCTACCTTCCCGACCAGAAATCCCTGTTCGCCCGCATCTGTGGATTCTTCGGCCGCGCCGGGCTGTCGATCCTCGACGCCAAGGTGCACACGACGCGCGACGGCTATGCGCTCGACACCTTCGCCGTCCACGACCCCGCCAATCCGGCCGCGTCGTACCGCGAGACCATCCAGTACATCGAATTCGAGCTTGCGCAAGCGCTGGCCTCGCCCGCGCCGCTGACGCCTCCCGAGGCCGGGCGCATCTCGCGCCAGCTCCGGCATTTCCCGTTGACACCCGAAGTGCAGATCTCCCCCGACGACAAGGGCACGCACTTCATCCTCGAGATCGTCGCAGGTGACCGTCCCGGGCTGCTCGCGCGCATCGCCTATGCGCTCGCCCAAGCCGACATCGACGTCGTCAGCGCGAGGATCAACACGCTGGGCGAGCGTGCCGAGGACGTGTTCCTGATCAGTGGTGCGAAACTTCACGACGAGCAGGCAGTGCTGCGCCTCGAGACGGCGCTCTATGAGCAGTTGCGCGTCTGAGTTCCCCCGCCCGCCGCCCGGGCCGATGCCTTACTCGTCCGGGACGTCAGTGCCCGGAAACAGCACGTCCGTGAACCCGAACCGCGAGAAGTCCCGCACGCGCATCGGATAGAGGATGCCGTCGAGGTGGTCGCATTCGTGCTGGACCACCCGCGCGTGGAATCCCTCGACCTCGCGGTCGATCACGCGGCCACGTGGGTCGAGCCCGCGATAATGGATGCGCGCGTGGCGCGGGACGACACCACGCAGCCCCGGCACCGAAAGGCAGCCTTCCCAACCCTCTTCCATCGCATCGGACAGCGGCGTGATCACCGGGTTGATGATCTCGGTGTACGGCACGGGATCCACATCCGGATAGCGCGGATTGCGCTCGACGCCGAAGATGACCACGCGCAGGTCCACGCCGATCTGCGGCGCCGCGAGCCCCGCCCCGTTCTGCGCGCGCATGGTATCGAGCATGTCGGCGAGCAATGCCGCGATCTCCGGCGAGTCGAAGCGCTCGACCTCGCGCGAGCGCGCCAGAAGGCGCGGGTCACCCATGCGCAATACGTCGCGGATCATCGACCGTCCCCCTGCTCGGCACCCGCAACCGGATCGGCAGCGGCGTCGCGTCCGGTTCCAAACGGATGCGTCGGGATGCGCACGATCACGTGCTCGAGCAGCCTGCGAACCTTCTCCATCGCGGTCTCGAGTACGCGCGCTATGCCCTCGAGCGAGACCTGGTTCGTGCTGTCGCCTCGGCCCGCCGCGTGATTGACGACAACGCAGACCGACGCGTAGTCGAGACCCAGCTCGCGCGCGAGGCCCGCCTCGGGCATCCCGGTCATGCCGACCAGGGTGGCACCGTCGCGGTCCATCCGGTCGATCTCGGCGGCAGTCTCGAGCCGCGGCCCCGATACGGCTCCGTAGACGCCGCCATCGGTCAGCGGAATGCCCGAATCGGCTGCCGCGCCAAGGCACATCGCGCGCAGTTCGTCCGAATACGGGCGGGTGAAATCGGCGTGCACGACCTGTGCGCCGTTGCCATCGAAGTAGGTCTGCGTGCGACCCCAGGTGTAGTCGATCAGCTGGTGGGGGAGGACCAGGTCGCCGGGTACCGCGCCGCGGATCGCCCCGACCGACGCGACGGCGAGGATCGCGCTCGCCCCCTGCTGCCTGAGTGCCCAGAGGTTCGCACGGTAGTTGACGCGATGCGGGGGAATCGTGTGGCCGTGGCCGTGGCGCGCAAGGAAGATCGCGCGCCTGCCGGCCAGCTCGCCGACGATGAGCGCCGCAGACGGCTCTCCGTAGGGTGTGCGGATCACCTCTCGATGCGCGACGGCCAATGTCGACAGCCGGGTCAGGCCGGTACCGCCTATGATGGCGAGCATGGATCTTGCTTGAGCGATGAATCCGGTTGACTGAAGCGTGCAGGATGGCTCGACGGTCCCCGATCTGCGGGGCGATCTCCGCTCCGGACGCCGAGGGCCGGGGGCCGCGCACGACAGGCTGGCGAGCCGCGGCGTCTCATGACATCATCATAGGCACTGCGGCGGCTGCGCTGCAGTGCCAAGCGCCATTCTAGCCCGGAAAGGACGCGATGTACCTCGACCGACTCTTCAAGCTGATGTCCGACAAGCAGGCATCGGACCTCTACATCTCGTGCGGAGCGCCGATCAACCTCAAGGTCAACGGGGTCGTCATGCCGGTGTCGACGCAGAAGATGGACGTCGAAACCGTGCGCAGGATCGCCTACGACCTGATGACCAAGGAACAGGCGCGCGAGTTCGAGAACGAGCGCGAGATGAACCTCTCGCATCTCGACAAGGCCGTCGGCAACTTCCGGATCAACATCTTCCGCCAGCGCGGCTCGATCTCGCTGGTGATTCGCTACGTCCGCAGCCACGTGCCACCGTTCGAGGCGCTGAAGCTGCCCCCGGTCCTCCTCGACCTGGTGATGGCCAAGCGCGGACTGGTGCTCGTGGCCGGCGCCACGGGCTCGGGCAAGTCGACGACGCTGGCGGCGATGATCGACCATCGCAATAGCAACAGCACCGGTCACATCCTGACGATCGAGGATCCGATCGAGTACCTGTTCGCCCACCGGCAGAGCCTCGTCAATCAGCGCGAGATCGGCGTCGACACCCATAACTACCAGATGGCGCTGCAGAACGCGCTGCGCGAGGCGCCCGACCTGATCATGATCGGCGAGATCCGGGACAAGGAGACGATGCAGTCGGCGCTGCTGCACACGCTGACCGGGCACCTCTGCCTGTCGACGATCCACGCCAACAACAGCTACCATGCGCTGTCGCGGATCATCAACATGTTCCCCTACGATGCGCGCTCCGCCGTGCTGTCCGACCTGTCGATCGGCCTGCGGGCGATCGTCTCGCAGCGACTGGTGCGCAACGTCGAAGGCACGCAACAGCCCGCAGTCGAGATCCTGCTCAACACCTCGCTGATCGCCGACCTGATCAAGAACGGCGAGTTCACGCAGATCAAGGATGCGATGGAGCAGTCGCTCTATCCCGGCTCGCAGACGTTCGAGCAGGCGCTGTGCAAGATGTACCTCGACCAGCGCATCAGCTATGACGAAGCGATGGTCGCCTCGGACTCGCCGACCAACCTGGCCTGGCTGATCAACCAGAACACCCGCGTGACCGGCGTCGAAACGGGCGAGCAGACGTCTGCGACCGCCGTCGACGCGGGGCGCTTCGGTACCGACTTCGCCGGCATGACGATCAGCCCTGAGCTGCTCGAGCGCTCGAACTAGGGCTCTCGCTTGCGCCCGGTCCTCCCGGTGCGCACGCGGAGCGGTACGTACCCCGCGCCATCGCGCTGCCCACGCGCGGCCGGCGCCATTTGCTACCATCCGCGCATGGGAATTGCCGCGACGCCTGCACTCGCGCTGGCCTGCGAACTGATCGCGCAACGCTCGACAACGCCCGACGACGCTGGATGCCAGGCGCTGATTGCCGAGCGCCTCGCCCCGCTCGGATTCCGGTGCGAGACCTCGGTCGACAACGGCGTGACCAATCTGTGGGCGCGCCTCGGCGACGCGAAGCCCCTGGTGTGCCTGGCCGGGCATACCGATGTCGTTCCCACCGGCCCGCTGACAGGCTGGATCAGCGATCCGTTCACCCCGGTGCTGCGCGACGGCTACCTGTACGGCCGTGGCGCGGCCGACATGAAAGGATCGCTTGCGGCGTTCGTGGTCGCGGTCGAGGGCTTCCTCGCCCAATGCCCGCGGCCGGTGGGATCGATCGCATTGCTGATCACCTCCGACGAGGAAGGACCTTCGGCCGACGGCACCATCCGCGTCGTCGAGCGCCTGGCGAAGGCCGGCACCACGATCGACTTCTGCATCGTCGGCGAGCCATCGTCGGAGGCACGCCTCGGCGACACGATCAAGAACGGCCGTCGCGGCACGCTCTCCGGCACGCTGACCGTCAAGGGCGTCCAGGGCCACGTCGCCTATCCGCAACTCGCCCGCAATCCCATCCACGCCGCCGCACCCGCGCTCGCGGAGCTCGCCGCGATGCGCTGGGACGAGGGCAACGAGCATTTCCCGCCGACCTCGTTCCAGGTCTCCAACATCCACGCCGGCACCGGCGCCGGCAACGTGATTCCCGGGACGCTGGAGGCGATGTTCAATTTCCGCTATTCGACGGCAAGCACACGCGACTCCCTCGCGGCCCGCCTGGCGTCGGTGCTCGAGCGCCACGGCCTCGACTGCGACATCGCCTGGACCGCGCACGGCGAGCCCTTCCTGACGCCGCGCGGCAGGCTTGTCGAGCTCGCCCGCGAAGCCATTCGCGAAGTCCTCGGCATCGAGCCTGGACTGTCCTGCGCCGGCGGAACCTCCGACGGACGCTTCATCGCGCGGATCTGCCCGGAGATCGTCGAGATCGGACCCGTCAACGCGACGATCCACAAGCTGAACGAACGCGTGCTGGCGACCGACCTCGAATCGCTGGCGGCGATCTACCAGTCCCTGCTTCGTCGCCTGCTCCCGCCCGCCGCATGAACGCCCCACCCGAGCTCGAAACGCTGCGCGACTGGCTGCGCTTTGCCGTATCGCGCTTCAACCAGACCGGACTCGCGTTCGGGCACGGCTTTGCCAACGCCTGGGACGAAGCGGCGTACCTGCTGCTGAACGCGCTGCATCTGCCGCTCGACGTGCTCGAGCCGTTTCTCGACGCGAGGCTCACGGCGGCAGAGCGCGCCGAACTCGCCGCGTTGATGACTCGCCGCATCGACGAGCGCGTGCCCGCCGCGTACCTGACGCACGAGGCCTGGCTGGGCGAATTCCGCTTCTACGTCGACGAACGCGTGATCATCCCGCGCTCGTTCATCGCCGAGCTGCTGCCCGACGGCCTTGCTCCGTACGTTCGGGCGCCGCAAGCCGTCGATTCGGTCCTCGACCTGTGCACGGGCTCGGGCTGCCTCGCGGTCCTGCTCGCCCACGCATTTCCAGCGGCCGACATCGACGCCGCCGACATTTCGTCGGACGCGCTGGCGGTCGCGCAACGCAACGTCAGCGAATACGGACTCGCCGACAGGATCAACCTGATCCGCTCGGACCTGTTCGACAACCTGCCCGCCAAATCCTACGACCTGATCGTCAGCAATCCGCCCTACGTCACGCCGGTCGCGATGGAGGCGCTGCCGCACGAGTATCGCCACGAGCCGGCGCTGGCGCTCGCCGGGGGTGACGATGGCCTCGACGCGGTGCGGACCATTCTCGCCACCGCGCCGCGCTTCCTCAACCCTGGCGGCCTGCTCGTCGTCGAGATCGGCCACAACCGCAGTGCCGCCGAAACGTCGTTTCCGCGCATGCCCTTCGTCTGGCTCGAGACTGCGTCGTCGACCGACAGCGTGTTCCTGCTGACGCGCGAGGAGCTGGTCCGGGGTCGCTGACCGGGTGCATGCGCTCGACGGCCGCAGCCGACGATGCGCGATCCGTCAGCGGCTGGATTTCCCGGCGAGCAACTCGCTCGTCGGTATCGCATAGACCCAGCCGTAGTTGGTTCCGATGTACATCGTGTGATTGACGATGACGCCGTTCTGCGGGCCAAAGCCCCCGTTGCCCGACTGGTACGCGTTGACCACGCCGCCGGTCTTGCGGTCGAGCGCGAATATCGTGCCGTTGGCGACGGGGAAGAATACCTGCTCACCCTCGACGCTCGGCGCCGCCTTCATCCTCGACAGCTTGCGGGTCCACAGCACCCTCCCGCTCCTGAGGTCGAGCGCGTACGCGCTGTTGGTCACCGGACTGCCCGTGTAGACGACGCCGTCGCTGATCATCGGCACCGCGTCCTTGTTCCGTGGCGGGACCTTGCCTTCACCCAGCATCGTCCTCCAGACGATCCGGCCGGTGGCGGCGTCCACCCCTATCTCCTCGCTGCCGGCGACGCCCGGCTTCTGCGTCGTCGCCTCGATCTGCGTGACGACGATCCCGTCCGAGGATGCGGGTGCGCAGTCGCCCATGCTGCTCGAGTAGACGTTCCCCGGCTCGGCCTTCCACGCGAGCGTTCCCGTGTCCGCATCGATCGCATATATCGCATCCGGATGCGTTCCCGCGACGACGACGAGGTTGCCGGCCAGCGTCGCCGACGACATGCTGACGAAGGACTTGATCTCGGTCTTCCAGAGGAGGCTCCCGGCTGCCGCATCGAGCGCGTAGACGTGGCCGTCGCCATTGCCGAAGATGATCTTGCCGTGGTGGTAGACGGGCGTCGGCATGTCCTGGCCCTGCGTCCGGAAGGTCCAGGCGACTTCGCCCGTCTTCGCATGCAGCGCGTAGATGCCGTTGATGCCCGTGCCACGCACGACCGCCGCGCCGGGCGTGCCGAATTTGACGGCTTCCGAATACGAGAAGTCTGCGTTGCCGCCCCCCACGTAGACCAGCGCTCCCTTGACCGTTTGCGCCACGATCGGCGTGGTCATGATCTGGTTCAGGGCGTCGAATTGCCATGCGAGCTTGCCGTCGCCCGCATTCAGCGCATAGACGTGGCCGTTGTCGCTGGGGATGTAGACCATGCCGGCGACGACTGAGACCCCGACGGGTATGCCGACCAGGTCGCGGACTGCGGTGACGTCGACGTATCTGTTCTTCACGTCGTCCGGGGTCGCCGCAAGAGGAACCGCCCCGGGCACGCCGAACTTCCATGCCACCGGCTTCGCCGTCGCGCCCGGCTCATCGTAGGTTGCGGCATGCGCGGAATTCATCCCGTACATCGGCCACGCCTGCGGATAGCGCTCGTGTCCTGCGCCGGCCTGGCGCCCCGGTTCAACGCCTCCATCGGCCGCGCGGGATGCGCCTGCAGCGAGCGCCGCAGCACACAGCAGTGCCGTGGCGAGGCGTGGGTGACTCATGACATTCCTCCTTGACGACTCGCGAATTCTGAATGGAACGCAATG
>JAGXBK010000256.1 GCA_018971195.1 Betaproteobacteria bacterium | reverse complement strand
GTGGTCGCTGCTGGGGCCGCGAAAATGGGGTCAGAGCTGTAATACGGCGAAAAGGCGTAAATGGGGTCAGCGCTGCGTAAATGGGGTCAGAGCTGAAAATGCGTAAATGGGGTCAGAGCTGTATTGATTTATGAGGCCGCGGGTGCAAGCTCAGACGATGTACCAATCAATACAGCTCTGACCCCATTTACGCATTTTCAGCTCTGACCCCATTTACGCAGCGCTGACCCCATTTACGCCTTTTCGCCGTATTACAGCTCTGACCCCATTTTCGCGGCCCCAGCAGCGACCACCCGGCCCCTCCGGCCGGTCGCGTAGATGCCGGCGAGGATCAGCGCGATGCCTGCGACGTGGTACGGCGCGATGTGCTCGCCAAGCACAGCCCAGGCGAGCACGATGCCGAATACGGGCATCAGGTGCACGAACAGGCCGGCGATGCTAGCGCCAAGCTGCTCGACGCCACGATTCCAGAATACGTACGCCAGCACCGACGAGAACAGCGCAATGCCGGCGATCGCGAACAGCGTCGTCCACGTCCAGACCATCGGAGGGCCATACGCCGATTCGACCAGGTAGAACGGGAACACCGCCGCATCGCCGACGCAGGCGATGACGAACAGGAACGACAGCATCCGCATCCCGGGCGGCCGCCAGCGCAGGCCGATCGTGTACAGCGACCACATTGCCATCGACAGCACGATCAGCAGGTCGCCGGCGTTCAGCCGGAACGCGAGCAGCGCGGACAGCGACCCGCGCGAGAGGATCGTCAACACGCCGCACAGCGAGATCGCCACGCCCGCGAGTCCCGCCGGCGACAGGCGCTCGCGCAGCACCAGCCACGACAGCGCGACAATCATCACCGGGATGAACGAATTGAGGATCACGCCGTTCACCGCCGTCGTGTAGTGCAGGCCCAGATAGGCGAGGGCGTTGTGGATGCCGACGCCGACGACGCCAAGCCCCGCGAGGGATTTCCAGTGCCGCCTGATCGTGGGCAGGTCCGCCCTGAGCGACGGCAACGCGAACGGTGCGAGCATGACGATCGCGAACAACCAGCGAAAGAACGTCATCGCCAGCGGCGGAACGTCGTCGGCGAGCCCGCGTCCAACAACCCAGTTGATCGACCAGAAGAAAGGCGCCAGCGTCAGCAGCGCCATCGCGGATCCGCGCCCCGCGCGCGCAGTGGTGGCAGCCATCGTCAAAGTATCTCATGAGGGGTGCCGCGTATAATTCCCGCAGATCACCGACCCTTGCTTTCTCCTCGCATGCCGACGGCCCCGACCGATGCTGCGACGGCCGCCGCCGCGTCGAGTCCCGCAGCACGCGAACCCGCCGCCGCACCCGCCACCATCCCGACCGCAGATCCGTTTGCGGCGCTGCCCGCACTCGTGCCCGCGCTACCGGAGGCCGGCCGGCGCATTGCGCCACCCGCCCTGGCGGGCTCTGCCGACGCGCTTGCGCTCGCGCAGGTCGCGCTCGATGCCCGCGACCGGCACCGCTGCCTCGCGATCGTCTGCGCCGAAGCGCATGCCGCAGCGAGGCTTGCCGACGAAATCGCATGGTTCGCGCCGCAGCTCAGGCTCAGCGTGTTTCCTGACTGGGAGACGCTGCCCTACGATCACTTCTCGCCGCACCAGGACCTGGTATCGCAGCGGCTCGCGACGCTCTACCGCGTCACGCGCGGCGAATGCGACGTCGTCCTCGTCGCCGCCCAGACCGCGCTCTACCGCCTGTCGCCGCCGTCGTTCCTTGCCGCGCACACGTTCTTCCTGACGCAGGGAGAAAGGCTCGACGTCGAGGCCCTGCGCTCGCAGCTGGGGCTCGCCGGCTACACCCACGTCACCCAGGTCGTCTCGCCCGGCGAGTTCTCGATCCGCGGCGGCCTGATCGACCTGTTCCCGATGGGCTCGGCGCTGCCCTACCGTCTCGATCTCTTCGGCGACGACATCGAGAGCATCAAGACCTTCGACGTCGATTCGCAGCGGACGCTGTTCCCGGTGCGCGAGCTGCGCCTGCTGCCGGCCCGCGAGTTCCCGCTGGACGACGCGGGGCGCACGCGATTCCGCGGCCGCTTCCGCGAAGTCTTCGAAGGCGATCCGTCGCGATCGGTCCTGTACAAGGACATCTCGGCCGGAATCGTTCCGGGCGGTATCGAGTATTACCTGCCGCTCTTCTTCGATGCGACGGCGACGTTCGTCGACTACCTGCCTCCTTGCGCGGTGCTCGCGACCCACGGAGACGTGCAGGGCGCAGTCGAGCGCTTCTGGCAGGACACCGAGTCGCGCTATCGGCTGCTGCGCGGCGACAAGGGACGGCCACTGCTGCCGCCGACGCAGCTCTTCCTGCCCCAGGACGAGTGGAACGGCGCG
>JAGXBK010000255.1 GCA_018971195.1 Betaproteobacteria bacterium | reverse complement strand
ACCTGAATTACGGCTCTGACCCCATTTACCCGAATTACGGCTCTGACCCCATTTACCCGGACCCCATTTACCCGAATTACAGCTCTGACCCCATTTACCAATTTCCGAAACATGCCGGTCAACTATATCCCGCCAGCTCCTGATGACCTGCTGCCGGTCCCGGGCATCACGCTGGGTGCGACGGCGGCGAAGATCAAGAAATGGGACCGTGACGACCTGCTGATGGTCATCGCGGAACCGGGCGCGGTCGCAGCCGGGGTGTTCACGCAGAACCGCTTTTGCGCGGCGCCGGTGATCGCGTGCCGCGATCATCTCGCGCAGCAACGCGCCAAAGGCGCCGGCTTCCGCGCGCTGGTCATCAACGCCGGCAATGCGAATGCCGGCACCGGCGACGCGGGTCTCGCCGCGGCGCGCGCGACCTGCGCCGAGGCGGCGCGGCTGCTCGGTTGCGCGCCGGCGCAGATCCTGCCGTTTTCGACCGGCGTGATCATGGAGCCGCTGCCGGCCGAGCGCATCGTGGCGGCGCTGCCGGCCGCGCGATCGGCGGCGCGGGCCGACGGCTGGTTCGCCGCCGCGCACGCGATCATGACTACCGACATGGTGCCCAAGGGCGCATCGCGCCGGGTCGCGATCGATGGCGCGACGATCACCGTCACCGGCATCGCCAAGGGCTCCGGCATGATCCACCCGGACATGGCGACGCTGCTGGCGTTCATCGCCACTGACGCACCGGTCGACGCGCCGCTGCTGCAGGCACTCGTCCGCGAGGTTGCCGACGTTTCGTTCAACTGCGCGACCGTCGATGGCGACACGTCGACCAACGACAGCTTCGTGATCATCGCCACCGGACAGGCGACGCTCGGAGCGATCCGGGAGCGCGACGATCCGCGACTGCCCGTGCTGCGAAGGGCGCTGGAGGAGGTCGCGACGGTGCTCGCGCAGGCGATCGTTCGCGACGGCGAGGGTGCGACCAAGTTCATCGATGTCCGCATCGAAGGCGGCCGCGACAGGCAGGAATGCCGGCGCGTCGCGTTCGCGATCGCACATTCGCCGCTGGTCAAGACGGCGTTCTTCGCTTCCGATCCGAATCTCGGCCGCATCGTGTGCGCAATCGGCAACGCGGGCGCCGACGACCTCGATCCTTCGACGGTGTCGTTCTGGCTCGACGACGTGCTGGTGGTCGACCGCGGGAGTCGTGCCGCGAGCTACCGCGAGGTGGACGGGCAACGGATGATGAAGAAGGACGAGATCGTCGTGCGCGTCGACCTCGGCCGAGGCGACATGCAGGCGCGGGTCTGGACCTGCGATTTCTCGCACGACTACGTGTCGATCAACGCCGACTACCGAAGCTGACGTGACCAACGACGTCGACAAGCTGATCGCGCGCGCCGAGGCGGTGCTCGCGCGCGTCGAGGCGCTGCTGCCACCGGCCGGACCCGACCCTGACTGGAGGAAGGTGACCGCCGCGCGCTGGCGCAAGCGCAGCGGCCGTGGCTGGCTGCAGGGTGTCGCGCATCCGCATTCGGTCGCATTGACCGACCTCGTCGCCGTCGATGCGCAGAAGCAGGCGATCGACCGCAACACGCGCCAGTTCGTCTGCGGCCTGCCTGCCAACAACGTGCTGCTGACAGGCTCGCGCGGAACGGGCAAGAGCTCGCTGGTCAAGGCGATGCTCGCCCGCTACGCGTCGCGCGGCCTGCGCCTGGTCGAGGTCGACAAGGCGGATCTCATCGACCTGCCCGATATCGCCGAGCGTCTCGAGGAGCAGCCGTATCGCTTCGTCGTGTTCTGCGATGACCTGACCTTCGACGCGGGCGAGGCCGGCTACAAGGCGCTGAAGGTGATGCTCGACGGGTCGATCGCGGGCGCGGCGACCAACGTCGTCATCTACGCGACGTCGAATCGCCGCCACCTGATGCCCGATTATTTTTCCGAGAACCTCGAGACGCGGCACGTCGGGGAGGAAGTGCATCCCGGGGAGAGCGTCGAGGAAAAGATCTCGCTGTCCGAGCGCTTCGGATTGTGGATCTCGTTCTATCCGTTCGCGCAGGAAGACTACCTCGCTGCGGTCGAGCGCTGGCTCCTGCATTTCGGCATCGCCAAGGCGGGATCCGCCCGCGAGACGGAGGAGCGCACGCGCGAGGCGTTGCAGTTCGCGCTGCAGCGCGGATCGCGCAGCGGCCGCGTCGCGTGGCAGTTCGCACGACACTGGGCGGGCGGGCTGGGCCTGAAGCGCAAGCCGTGAGCCCGACGGGCCGCCCCGAGGGCGAACGCCGGAGTGCGCAGCACGAAGGCGGCCCAGCGCTCCCGACGGGCCGCCCCGAGGGCGAACCCCGGAGTGCGCAGCACGAAGGCGGCCCAGCGCTCCCGACGGGCCGCC
>JAGXBK010000082.1 GCA_018971195.1 Betaproteobacteria bacterium | reverse complement strand
GGAGGAGTCGAGCCGCCGCCTTGGACGCCAGCGGCCTGGCGGGCGCCGCTGCGGGCGGCACGGAGAGGATTTGCGCCGTTGCGGCGCCGGTCACGACCACGGCGGCAGCGACGGCAAGGGTCCAGCATCGCATTGGAAAGTTCTCACCTTGAAGGGAGCGACGGAGCCAGCGGCGGGGTCGCGGACTCACAGCAATCGCCCGACGCGCGGCGCTCCACGACAGCGGACGATCGACGGGGGTCGACGCGGGGTCGCGACGATGGGCAGACGTTACGACCGGTGAATGTTACGGCAATTCCGTGGCGACGTCGCCCGGCGGCCAGGGCCACGTGGCCGGCCCGCCGCCAACGGCGCGTGACGTGCCCGCAGCGCGACGATCGAAGTCGACGCGCCGTGCCCGGCATCGGGCCGCCGATGCGCATCCGATCGTCGGACAACCCGCGCTCGATCGAAGCGCTCTATTTGGTCTGATAATATTGTTGACAGAATAATATGACCAATATACGATCGAATTCCGTTCGCGCCCTCGATCCCATGAACCGAAGCACCGATGCGCTCGCCCTTGGCCGGCTCAACGTCCCGAAGGCCGGAGACGTGCTTGCCGACCAGTTGCGCAGGCGCATCTGCTCGGGTGAGCTCCGCGAAGGCCAGGGCTTGCCCACCGAGCGGGAACTGGTTGAGCAGACCAGCTTGAGCCGCATGTCGGTGCGCGAGGCCCTGCGCATTCTCGAAGCCGAGGGGCTGATCGTAACGCGGCCGGGCCGCAACGGCGGCTCGCAGGTGCGACGCCCGACCGGCGACGCCCTGATTCGTCATCTCGAGCTCTTCATCTGGGGCCGCCACGCGAGTCTGGACGACCTGCACGATGTGCGCGAAGCGCTGGAGGCGCTTGCCGCGGAAGGCGCTGCCCGCCGCCGGACCGAAGCCGACGTCAAGGAGCTGGCCGAAAAGACCGCGGCCCTGGAAGCCGCGGTGGATGACGTTGACGCGTATCTCGCGGCGAACCTGGACTGGCACAAGGCCGTCGCGCGGGCCAGTCACAACGAGTTGCTGGTCGGATTCATGAACGTGCTCACCCGCGTGATCCACGATGCAACCGCAAGCGAAGCCTTCGATTCGTCGCAGGTGCGTGCGTCCACGGTCAGGGTTCACCGCGATATTCTGGCTGCCATCGTCGATCGGGATGCCGATGCGGCGCGACGCAGGATGGCGCGTGACGTCGCGGCTGCCCGCCGGGTCGCGCTGAACTGGGACCACGCGCATCGAGACCGCGCCCCGCAGTCCGCGCCGGAACCACCGCGCGCACGACCCGCCGCGGAGACCGCACACCACTACCGTTCGGCCGACAAGGCCGACGCGACGCGGAATGCTCGCGGAACGCGCAAGAGGACTTGATTGAGCAACGCGTGGGGTTCGGTGGACCCGCTGTCGGCATCGGATCGCCGCTCCGACAAGCGCGCCAGATCAGCTCGCCTTTGCGCGATACGCCTCGCCATATTCGATGTAGACGTCGCGGCCCCGGGCGAACTCGGCGCGTTCTGCCGGACGAATCTCGCGGAACGGTCGCGCCGGCCTTCCGGCCCAGATCCATCCCGCCTTGACGACGGTTCCCGGCTCGGCCCACGCCCCTGCCGCAAGGCAGGCGCCCGCTTCCACGATCACGCCGTCGGCGACGCGCGACAGCATCCCGACCAGGCAATCATCGTTGAACGTGCCGGAACCCATCTGCACGTTATGGCCGACCGTGACGCCGACGCCCAGAACAAGATCACCGCGCGCCTTGCTCGTCAGCAGAAACGAGTTGTCCTGCACGTTGCTCCGCGGGCCGATCACGACGTGGCCGTCGCCGGCGTCGACGACGCAGCCGAAATAGACGCCGGAGTCGTCGCCCATTTGCACGTCTCCGGTCATGCACGCGGTCGGCGCGACGTACGACGTCAGCGTGCGCGACCCGGCCCCGGCGGCCGGCCGCTCGCCATGCGGCATCGAGGCTTCGACCGCGACCGGAGGCATTGCGCGGGAGCGCGCCAGCGCGGACGGATTCCCGATCCGGATCGAGCTCGCGATGGCGATGCCCTCGGCGCTGGAGATCTCACGCATCGGTTGCGCGGGGACGCCTTCGTAGAGCCAGCCGCCGACGAGGCGCTTTCCCGGGGAGACGATGCTGTCGGCCGCGATGACCGCACCCGCGCCGACGCTCGCACCGTCCATGACGGCAGCGCCCTCGCCCACGACGACGTGAGCTGCAAGTGTGCAGCCGTGCACCACGCCGTAGCGCGCCACCGTGACCGCGTCACCGATCACCGTGCCGACCCTCGCATCGACGATGTGCGCGGTGGCATGCTCGCCGAAGTAGACGTCGTCGCCGATGCGTATGTGCTCGCCGTCCGCCCGGACCGTCGCGTAGGGGCGCATCGTCAATCGTGCCCCCGCCACCATGCGTCCGATCACCGCTGCCGTGTCCGCAACCACGGCCTGCGCACCGGTCTCGGGTTCGAAGTGGCGATAGCAAAGCTTCATGTCGAATGGGCGGGCCGCACGCGGCGATGATGGTGGCATTGACACTCGCTCCAACTGTACGGTCGCGCAGGTCCAGGCGCAAGGACGCGGTGGACCCTGCGCGAATCGAGCAAATTATCGGACCAATCTCGAGCGCGGGGTGGTCCCCTTGTGGGCCGGCAGTTCTTCGGCATAAACTGAATTTCATCTCCGCCGCAACGCGGAAGGAGGCAAGTCATGCGTACTTGGCGCTGCGATGCGCTTCCGGCTCTGCCGGTGCCGGCCGGAGTCCCTGAGCATGCTCGCGGCTGTCGTGCATCGCCCATCTGCCGTCTCCCGGCTTCGCAACCCTTCCCGAGGTTCCCGTGAAAACCAAGACCGACACCATCCGCGTCATCATCGCAAAGGTCGGACTCGACGGTCATGATCGTGGCGTGAAAATCGTCGCCCGCGCGTTGCGAGACGGGGGCATGGACGTGGTCTACACCGGGCTGCATCGCACCGCGGAAGAGGTTGTCGACGCGGCGGTGCAGGAGGATGTCGACGTGCTCGGGGTGAGCCTGCTCTCCGGAGCGCACATGACGATCTTCCCCAAGATCCTGCAGCTCCTCAAGCAGAAGGGCGCCGACGACATTCTGGTGGTCGGGGGTGGTGTCATGCCCGACGACGAGGCGGCGGAGCTGAAGAAGATGGGCGTGAAGGAGATCCTGCTGCAGGACACGCCGCCCGAGGTGATCGTGAGCACGATCCGCAGGCTGGTCGCCGAGCGCGGGCCGAAATAGGCACGGTCGGCGCGACGCGTCCTGGGCATTGGAAGCGCGATGCGCGATGCGGCGCGAGCGGATGAGCACGCGAGGCTCCAGATGGAAGAGTGGTCCTTCCCTCCGTCGTACAACCGCGATTACTTCCCCGCCGCGGGGTCGCGGTACTGGTTTCCGAAGCGGGAGACGATGCCGCCGGCGGAGCGCGAGCAGGCGATCCTCGAGCGGCTCAAGCAGGTGACCCGCTACGCGTACGAGAAGGCGCCGTTCTACCGGCGCATCTGGGACCAGGCAGGATTCCACCCCGACCACCTGAAGAGCCTCGAGGACTTCGAGGAGAAGGTGCCGGTGATCGCGAAGACGGATCTGCGCGAGGCGCAGGCGCGTGCGCCCGTCTTCGGCGACTACCTGTGCATTCCTGAATCCGAGATCTTTCACGTCCATGGCACGTCCGGCACGACCGGAAGGCCGACTGCATTCGGCATCGGTCGCCAGGATTGGGAGACGATCGCAAACAACCACGCGCGAATCATGTGGGGAATGGGGCTACGCCCCGGCGACACGGTGTTCGTCGGAGCGATCTTCAGCCTGTACATGGGCTCGTGGGGGGCACTGAGCGGCGCCGAGCGACTGGGCTGCCGCTGCTTTCCGTTCGGCGCCGGGGCCGGCGGCATGACCGCGCGCGCGGCGATGTGGCTGGACAGCGTGAAGCCGAAGGGCTTCTACGGCACGCCGTCCTTCGCCCTGCATCTCGCCGAGATCGCGCGCGCCGAGGGCTTCGACCCGCGCAGCTTCGGGCTGAAGGTGATGTTCTTCTCGGGCGAGCCGGGGGCCTCGATTGCCGGCGTGCGCG
This sequence comes from Betaproteobacteria bacterium, assembly GCA_018971195.1. Taxonomy (GTDB): domain Bacteria; phylum Pseudomonadota; class Gammaproteobacteria; order Burkholderiales; family Casimicrobiaceae; genus VBCG01. The sequence continues at coordinate 8,223 of JAGXBK010000082.1, read as the reverse complement.
ACCGGATCCGCGCGGCCTACGGCGCCAAGGTGATCGATTGCGGCTCGATGGCGGAGATGACGCCGTTCATGAATGTTTCAGGATCGTGGGAGAGCGACGAAGGGATGCTGTGCTGGCAGGACATCGTCTACACCGAGGTCTGTGATCCGAAGACGCTCCGCCGCGTGCCCTACGGTCAGCGCGGCACGCCCGTCTACACCCACCTCGAGCGCAGCTCGCAGCCGATGATCCGGCTCCTGTCGGGCGACTTGACCCTGTGGACCGACGATGCGGCGCCCTGCGGGCGCAGCTATCCGCGTCTGCCGCAGGGGATCTTCGGACGGATCGACGACATGATCACGATCCGCGGCGAGAACGTGTATCCGAGCGAGATCGACGCCGTGCTGAACCAGTTCCCTGACTATGGCGGAGAGCACCGGATCATCATCACCCGCGAGCGCTCGATGGACGAGCTGGGGGTGCGCGTCGAGGCGACCGAGGAGCTCATCGAGCGCGGTGCAGACGCGGTGAAAGCGATGCGCGAGGACTGCGCCCAGCGCCTGCAGAAGGTGCTCGGCCTGCGAGCGGTCGTGGAGATCGTTCCCCCGGACACCTTCCCCCGCACCGACTTCAAGGCGCGCCGCGTGATCGACGACCGCGAGGTGTTCCGCCAGATGAGCGAAACGTTGAGAACGTCCGCATGATGCGGCGCGCATCTTCGCTGGATCTCGTCGACGCCGTATCCGCGGGCGAGCCGCGCGCCATCGCACGCATGCTCTCGCGCGCCGAGTCGGGCGCCGTCGAGGCACGCTCGGCACTCGACCTCATCTATCAGCGTACCGGGCGCGCGCACGTCGTCGGAATCACCGGTGTTCCGGGCAGCGGCAAGTCGACCCTGGTCGCGAAGGTCGCCGCGCAGTTCCGGACCCGCCGACGCAAGGTCGGGATCATCGCGATCGACCCGTCGAGCCCGTTCTCCGGCGGCTCGATCCTCGGCGACCGCATCCGCATGGGCGAGGTGACGGGCGACCCGGGGGTGTTCGTGCGCAGCATGGCGACGCGCGGCGCGCTGGGCGGCCTCGCGCGGGGCACCCTCGAGGCCGTCGACATCCTGGACGCAGCGGGGTACGAGGTCGTCATCATCGAGACGGTCGGGGTCGGCCAGGACGAGGTCGACATCGTGCGCGCGGCGCACACGACGGTCGTGGTCTCGGCCCCCGGGCTCGGGGACGATATCCAGGCCATCAAGGCGGGAGTGCTCGAGATCGCCGATATCCACGCGGTGAGCAAGGGCGACAAGCCGGAGGCCGACAAGACCGTGTCCGACCTGAAGGGCATGCTGGGCCTGGGCGTCGCGCTCGCCGGCAGGATCGTCGGGCGCCTCGCGCCCGTCGTCAAGACCTGCGCGCCGAAGAACGAAGGCATCGCCGAGCTCGTCGAAGCCATCGACGCGCACCGCGAGTATCTGGCCTCCTCCGGAGAACTCGAGCAACGCCGCCAGGCCATCCGCGAGCGACGCACGCTCAAGGCCGCAGAAGTCATCCTCCACGACGAGTTCGAGAATCACCGCGAAGGGCGCATGGCAGCGCTGCTCGCGGAGCTTGGAACCGGACGCATTTCCCCGCAGACGGCCGCGCGACGCCTGCTCGCGCATGTAGGCATGGAGGCCTCCGAATGAACCCGAAGCAAGGCAGCGACCCGAAGGATTTCGCCACGCAGTTCGAAGCCTGGGAAAGGCAGGAGCTTGCGGCCTTCCTGGAAAAGGCGCCCGAGCGACAGAAGGAATTCCGCACGATGACGGGATTCCCGGTGAAGCGCGTCTATACGCCGCTCGACGTGGCGGACATTCCGCCCGAGGACATCGGGCTCCCCGGCCAGTACCCGTTCACGCGCGGACCCTACCCGACCATGTATCGCGGCCGCATCTGGACCATGCGCCAGATCGCCGGCTTCGGTACGGCCGAGGACACCAACAAGCGCTTCCACTACTTGATCTCGCAGGGGCAGACCGGGCTGTCGATCGACTTCGACATGCCGACGCTGATGGGCTTCGACTCCGACCATCCGATGAGCGAGGGCGAGGTCGGGCGCGAAGGCGTAGCGATCGACACGATGGCGGACATGGAGCTGCTCTTCGACGGCATCGACCTGGAGAAGATCTCGGTGTCGATGACCATCAACCCGTCGGCGTGGATCCTCCTCGCCATGTACATCGCCGTCGCCCAGAAGCGCAGCCTCGACATGAACAAGCTGTCCGGGACGATCCAGGCGGACATCCTCAAGGAATACATGGCGCAGAAGGAGTTCGCGTTCCCGATCCGGCCCTCGGTACGGATCGTCCGGGACTGCATCGCCTTCTGCGCGAAGAGCATGAAGCGGTACAACCCGATCAACATCTCCGGCTACCACATCTCCGAAGCCGGGTCGTCGCCGCTCGACGAGGTGGCGTTTCCACTGTGCAACCTCATCACCTACGTCGAGGAGCTGCAGAAGACCGGCCTGCACGTCGACGAGTTCGCGCCGCGGCTCGCATTCTTCTTCGTCTCCCAGGCCGACTTCTTCGAGGAGATCGCGAAGTTCCGCGCCGTGCGGCGCGCCTACGCCAAGATCATGAAGGAGCGCTTCGGCGCGCAGAACCCGGAGTCGATGCGGCTGCGCTTCCACACGCAGACCGCGGCGGCGACGCTCACCAAGCCGCAATACGTGGTCAACATCGTGCGCACGACGCTGCAGGCCCTCTCGGCGGTGCTCGGCGGCACGCAGAGCCTGCACACCAACGGCATGGACGAAGCGTTCACGATTCCGACCGAGCTCGCGATGAAGGTCGCGCTGCGCACCCAGCAGGTGATCGCGGACGAGTCGGGCGCGGCCAACGTCGTCGATCCCCTCGGCGGGTCCTACTACGTCGAGGCGCTGACCATGCAGATGGAGCGCGGAATCTTCGACATCATCGAGGAGGTCGACAGCCGCGGAGGCACGATCAAGCTGATCGAGGAGGGCTGGTTCCAGCGCCGGATCGCGGATTTCGCCTACGACCAGGCGATGAAGAAGGCAAAAGGAGAGAAGGTGGTGCTCGGCGTCAACAAGTTCGTGGAGCCGGAGGAAAAGCACGACATCGAGACCCACAAGTACGACCCCACGACCGCCGAGCGCCAGATCGCGCGCTTGAACCGGGTCCGGCGCGAGCGCGACCAGCGCAAGGTCGAGCAGCTTCTCGACCAGTTGATCGCCGTTGCCAACGACGAACGGCAGAACATCATGCCGGTCACCATCGAGCTGGTGAAGGCTGGCGCCTCGATGGGTGACATCATCGAGCGGCTGAAGACCATCTGGGGCATCTATCGCGAGACGCCGGTATTCTGAACCGCTGCGGCGCCGATCTTTCGTTCGCGCCGATACTCGGGGGTGGCGATGCGCACGGCCGGTACCGGGTCGCGCCTGGCCAAGGAGGCACGCCGGGCATGAGAGACATACTGAATCTGGGCGAGATCGTCGCTGCGCACGCCCGGCTCCAGCCTCACAAGACCGGCACGCGCGATTCGCGCCGCGAACTCACCTTCGCGCAGTGGAACGCGCGCGCCTGCCGGCTCGCGAACGCCATGCTGGGTCTCGGTCTTGCGAAAGGGGACCGAGTTGCGGTGCTCGCGTACAACTGCACCGAATGGATGGAGATCTACGTGGCGCTCGCGAAGGCCGGCCTGGTCGCGGTGCCGATCAACTTCCGCCTCGTCGGACCCGAGATCAGGTACATCGCCCTGCACTGCGGCGCGCGCGCGTTCATCGCCCAGGATGAACTGGCGGAGCAGGTCGACGGCATTCGCGATGAGCTGTCGATTGCAGGCAGGGCCTACATTCATCTCGGCCCCACACGCACCGGATGGACCGACTACGAAGCGCTCATCGGCGCCGCTTCGGACGCGGAGCCGCTGGGGACGATCGACTCCCGTGATACCTGGGCATTGATGTACACGTCCGGGACCACGGGCAGGCCCAAGGGTGCCATTCGAAATCACCGGGGGAGCGCGCTGATCTCGCTGATCACCGCGCTCGACATGGGGCTTACGCGCGACGACACCGGGCTACTGGTGATGCCGATGTGCCACGCGAACTCGCTGTATTTTTCCTTCACCTTCACCTACCTCGGCGCCACCGCGGTGATCGATGACCGCAAGAGCTTCGACCCCGAAGCGCTGCTCGCGACGATGGCTACGCAGCAGGTCACGTTCACCTCGCTGGTGCCCACCCACTACATCATGACGCTGGGATTGCCCGCGAAGCTGAGGCAGCGCTACGATGTGAGTCGCATCCGCAAGCTCATGATCTCCTCCGCACCGGCGCGCAAGGACACCAAGCTCGCGATCCTGGAGTATTTCTCGAACTCGGAGCTGTACGAGCTCTACGGATCCACCGAGGCAGGCTGGGTGACGCTCCTGCGTCCCGACGAACAGATCGAGCACCTGGGATCGGTGGGGCGCGAGTGGACGGGCTCGGCCCCGGTGAGGATCCTCGACGCGACCGGACGCGAGGTGCCCGACGGTGAAGTTGGCGAGCTGTTTTCGTCGACACCCTACACCTTCGACGGCTATCTCAACGACCCGGTCAAGACCGCCGAGGCATTGCGCGATGGCGCCTGCAGCGTGGGCGACATGGCCCGCCGCGACGCCCAGGGCTTCATCCACCTCGTCGACCGCAAGAGCAACATGATCATCAGCGGCGGCGAGAACGTGTACCCGAGCGAGATCGAGAACATATTCGGGCGCTATCCGGGGGTCAAGGACGTTGCCGTGGTCGGACTGCCGCACGAGAAATGGGGCGAGGCCGTGCATGCGGTCATCGTGCTGCACGAAGGCGCTCACGCCACCGAGGCCGATATGCTCGCCTGGTGCCGCGACAAGATGGCCGGCTACAAGCGGCCGCGGTCCATTTCGTTCATGAGCGAGGCCGAGATTCCACGCACCGCCACGGGCAAGATCCAGCACCGCTTGCTTCGCGAGCGTTTGTCAGGCGGCGGTGCCTGACGCGATTGACCTGCACGATCTCGCGGTCGTGCCGAAGAATACCGCGGCCCTCTGACATTCCCGCTTGCAACCGCTGCAGGACATGCGAATGAATATCACGCTTGACGGACACACGGCGCTCGTAACCGGCGCCAACGGCGGACTCGGCAGCCATTTCGCACGGACGCTGGCGAAGGCGGGCGCGCGGGTGGCGCTTGCGGCGCGGCGTGTGGAAACGCTGCGCGAGGTCGAGCAGGAAATACGCGACGCCGGGGGCGAGTGCCACTCGGTCGCGCTCGATGTGACCAGGCGCGAGAGCGTTGCGCAGGCGTTCGAGCAGGCCACCGCCGCGCTGGGCCCGGTCACGGTCGTCGTGAACAACGCAGGCATCGCGGTCACCAAGCCGCTGCTCGAGCACACCGAAGACGACTGGAACCGGGTGATCGAGGTGAACCTCACCGGCGCCTGGCGGGTCGCGCAGGAGGCCGCCCGGCACATGGTCAAGCACGGGCGCGGCGGCAGCATCGTCAACATCGCCTCGATCCTGGGACTGCGCGTCTGTGCGCAGGTGCCGGGCTACGCGGCGTCCAAGGCGGCGGTGATCCACCTCACCAAGGCGATGGCGCTGGAGTTGGCGCGCCACAGGATCCGGGTCAATGCGCTGGCGCCGGGCTACGTCGAGACGTCGATGAACCGCGAGCTCTTCGCAACGGAGGCGGGGCAGGCACTGATCAAGCGCATTCCGCAGCGACGCATCGGCGACCCCGGGGAGCTCGATGCGGCGCTGCTGCTGCTCGCTTCCGACGCAGGCTCCTACGCGACCGGCACGGTGCTGGTCGTCGACGGCGGTCAACTGGTGAACACGCTGTGAAATTGCAGCAAACTGCGCAGCGCGTCGAATCGATCCGGGATTTCCGGCTCGGGTCGCGTGCTCGAAGGGCGCGGGCCGCCACTTCGGAACCCGGGATTGCACCGAGGTGCCCGTTCCGGACCAGGCATCGATGAAGGAGGCGAGCAGTGAACGCATCGACCCCCCCCAGCATCACCCCGGACTCGGCCGCCGGGGTCATTGCGCGCTTCCTGCGCGCGCGTGGCGTGGAACGTGTCTTCGGACTGTGCGGCGGGCACATCATGCCGATCTGGATGCGGATCGACGCCGAAGGCATCGGCATCGTCGACGTGCGCGACGAGCGGGCGGCGGTATACATGGCCCATGCGCACGCCGAGCTGACCGGCGGCCTTGGCGTCGCGCTGATCACGGCCGGACCCGGCGTCACCAACGGCATGACGGGCATCGCGAACGCCCACGTCTCGCGCGCCCCGGTGCTCGTGCTCTCCGGCGTGCCTCCGCGACCCCAGGAGAACCGCGGCGCCCTGCAGGACATGAACCACGTGGAGTTCGTCAAGCCCCTCACGCGCTATGCGCGCACTGTGCGCGAGCCGGCGCTGGTGCTGCAGGAGCTCGACGAGGCGGTATCACGCGCCCTGGGCCAGGGAGGAGAGCCCGGTCCCGTGTATCTCGACTTTCCTGTCGACACATTGCGCGCACAGGTGCCGCGTGCCGTGCAGCTCGCCGAGCACTTCGGGCCCAAGCCGCGGCCGCGCATCTTCCCTGATCCGGCGGAGGTCGACAAGGCGGCCGAGTTGCTCTGGTCGGCGCGGCGGCCGCTGGTCATCAGCGGGCGCGGCGCGCGCGGGTCGGGGCCGGCGCTCGTGCGCCTGCTCGACGCGTTGGGCGCACTCTATCTCGACACGGGCGAAAGCCGCGGTCTCGTTCCCGACGATCATCCATCGGTTGTCGCTGCGATGCGCGGGACGGTCATGGGACAGGCGGATGTGGTCCTGAACCTGGGGCGACGGCTCGACTTCCAGCTCGCCTACGGCTCGCCGGCGGTGTATGGCGACGCGCGGTTCGTCCGCATCGCCGATGCGCCGTCGGAATTGCGTGACAATCGGCGCGGTGCCGTGGAGTTGCTCGCAACGCCCGCGCTTGCCGTCGAGGCCATCCTGAAAGCAGCCGGAGGCCGGGCGCCGGCCACGGATCGTGGCTGGTCCGTGTCGCTGCGGGCGAAACACTGCGAGCGCACCGAGAAGCTCCTGGGCGCGATGCGCAATGCGCCGCCCGGCGGCGACGGCCGGATGCATCCCAACCGCCTGCTGGCCGCGCTGCGCGACGCGCTGCCCCCCGACGCCATCATCGTTGCCGATGGCGGAGACTTCCTGAGCTTTGCGCGCGTGGGAATGCCCGCGACGACCTATCTCGACCCGGGCTCGCTCGGCTGCATCGGGATCGGCACGCCGTTCGGCATCGCCGCAAGCCTTGCCTGCCGGGATCGCATCGTTGCGGTGCTGACCGGTGACGGATCGTTCGGATTCAACGCGATGGAGATCGATACCGCGGCGCGGCACGACGCCAGGCTGCTGATCGTCGTTGCCAACAACGGCGGGTGGGCGATCGAAGTGCGCGATCAACAGGAGACGCACGGCAAGGTGGTCGGGACGCGCCTGCAGTACGCCGATCACGCGGCGATGGCGCGCGCCTTCGGCCTGCATGGCGAGCGGGTCGAGCGCGCCGACGATCTTGCCGGCGCAATCGCGCGTGCGCTGGCCCATCGGCCGGCGTTGCTCGATGTGATCGTCACCCCGGAGGCCGCGTCCTCCGATGCCAGGTCGGGCCTCGCGTGGGTGCCGGATCTGCAGGCCATCGCGGCATGGGAGACGGCAGAGGTGGCCTGGCGGCACGACGCGCCGGGCGCTATTCCGAATCCCCGGTGACCGGGACGGCGAAGGCGAGATCGAACAGGTTGGTCGCGACGAGATCCAGCACCGCGACCTCGTCCTGGTTCACGAGCCGCCAGCGCCAGCGCAGGACGCCGAGCATCGGCCGGCGCTCGGAGCGCCGCGCCTCCAGCACTTCGGCATGCAGCGTCAACGCGTCTCCCGGCCGTACCGGCGCAAGCCACTTCAGGTACTCGAGGCCGGGCGAGCCGAACGTCTCCGAGCCATCGAGGATCCCGTCGACGGCGAGGCGCATCGCGATGCCGCAGGTCTGCCATCCGCTGGCGATCAGACCGTTCCAACGGCCGGTACGCGCGCGCGACGGATCGACGTGACACCACTGCGGATCGTAGTCGCGCGCGAACGCGAGAATGTCCGCTTCGCTGACCGACGCCGGACCCCGAACCAGCACCTGGCCGCACCGGAATTCGTCGAAAGTCATCGCGGGCTCCCGCTGGCGGCTGCCGCC
>JAGXBK010000081.1 GCA_018971195.1 Betaproteobacteria bacterium | reverse complement strand
GTCCTGTACAAGGACATCTCGGCCGGAATCGTTCCGGGCGGCATCGAGTATTACCTGCCGCTCTTCTTCGATGCGACGGCGACGTTCGTCGACTACCTGCCTGCCGGCGCGGTGCTCGCGACCCATGGCGACGTGCGGGGCGCAGTCGAGCGCTTCTGGCAGGACACGGAGTCGCGCTACCGGCTGCTGCGCGGTGACAAGGGACGGCCACTGCTGCCGCCGACGCAGCTCTTCCTGCCCCAGGACGAGTGGAACGGCGCGATCAAGGGCTATGCGAGGCTTGCTGTCGCGCCGGCCGATGCGCAGGCGGCGCTGCCGCCCGATGCGCCGACGCGGCGCCTGCCTTCGGTGCAGGTCGACCGGCGTGCCGATGACCCGCTGGCGGCGCTCAGGGGCGTGGTCGCGATGCTCGAAGGCCGCATGCTGATCGCAGCAGAAAGCCCCGGCCGGCGCGAGACGATGCAGCAGTACTTCGCCGAATACGGGATGCGTCCCGCGATCGTCGAATCGTTCGCCGAATTCGTCGCGACCGACGCGCGGCTGGCGCTCGCCGCCTCGCCGCTGCAGGCGGGATTCGCGTGGCCTGCCGCGGGTCTCGCGTTCGTCACCGAAGCCGAGCTCTACGCCAATGTCGTCCGGCACGGCAAGCGCGAGACGGCGCGCCGCAGCAACGTCGACGCGATGGTGCGCGACCTGTCCGAGATGCGCATCGGCGATCCCGTGGTCCACGAGGAGCACGGCATCGGGCGCTACCTGGGACTGGTCACGCTGGACGTCGGCGACGGCGCGACCGAGTTCCTCGAGCTCAAGTACGCCAACGACGCCAAGCTCTATGTCCCGGTGTCGAACCTGCACGTGATCAGCCGCTACAGCGGCGCGGCGCCCGATGCCGCGCCGCTGCACGAGCTCGGCAGCGGCCAATGGGAGAAAGCGAAGCGCAAGGCCGCCCAGCAGGCGCACGACACCGCGGCGGAGCTGCTGAATCTCTACGCACAGCGCGCGGCGCGCGAGGGGCACGTGTTCTCGTTCAAGCCGCACGATTACGAGGCGTTTGCCGAAGGCTTCGGTTTCGAGGAGACCGCCGACCAGAAGGCGGCGATCGAAGCGGTCATCGCCGACCTCACGTCGGGGCAGCCGATGGACCGGCTGGTCTGCGGCGACGTCGGCTTCGGCAAGACCGAAGTCGCGCTGCGCGCGGCGTTCATCGCGCTCGCCGACGGCAGGCAGGTCGCCGTGCTGGTGCCGACGACGCTGCTGGCCGAGCAGCATTTCCAGGTGTTCTCGGACCGCTTCGCAGACTGGCCGGTCAAGCTCGCCGAGCTTTCGCGCTTCCGCTCGGGCAAGGAGGTGAGGGCCGTGCTCGACGGGCTCGCCGCCGGGAGCGTCGACCTCGTGATCGGCACCCACAAGCTGATCCAGCCCGACGTCAAGTTCAAGAACCTGGGACTGGTCATCATCGACGAGGAGCATCGCTTCGGCGTTCGCCAGAAGGAGCAGTTGAAGCGCCTGCGCGCCGAGGTCGACGTGCTGACGCTGACGGCTACCCCCATTCCGCGCACCCTCGCGATGTCGCTCGAGGGCATCCGCGACTTCTCGGTCATCGCCACCGCGCCGCAGCGCCGGCTTGCGATCAAGACCTTCGTCGCCCCGTTCTCGACCGGCATCATCCGCGAGGCGGCGCTGCGCGAGCTGAAGCGCGGCGGCCAGATCTACTTCCTGCACAACGACATCGACACGATCCGCACGACGGCCGAGCGACTTGCGGCGCTCGTTCCCGAGGCGCGCATCGCGGTGGCGCACGGGCAGCTGGCCGAGCGCGAGCTCGAGCACGTGATGCGCGATTTCTACGCGCAGCGGATCAACCTGCTCGTGTGCTCGACGATCATCGAGACCGGCATCGACGTGCCGACCGCCAACACGATCATCATCGACCGCGCCGACCGCTTCGGCCTCGCACAGCTGCACCAGCTCCGCGGTCGCGTCGGGCGCTCGCATCACCAGGCCTACGCCTACCTGCTGACGCCCCCGCAGGAGGCGCTCTCCGCCCAGGCCAAGAAGCGCCTCGAGGCGATCCAGATGATGGAGGACCTGGGCTCGGGGTTCTTCCTGGCGATGCACGACCTCGAGATCCGCGGTGCGGGCGAGGTGCTGGGCGACGAGCAATCGGGCGAGATGCAGCAGATCGGCTTCCAGCTCTACGCCGACATGCTGAAGACCGCGGTCGCGGCACTGCGATCGGGACGCGAGCCCGACCTCTCGCAACCCCTGGGCGTCACCACCGAGATCAACCTGCACGTCGCGGCACGGCTGCCGCAGGCGTATTGCAGCGACGTCCACGAGCGCCTGGTCCTGTACAAGCGCCTCGCGAGCTGCGAATCGGTCGCCGAGCTCGACCTGCTGCGCGAGGAGCTCGTCGATCGCTTCGGTCCCACGCCCGAGCCTGCGCAGGCGCTCGTCGCCTGCCACCGGCTGCGACTGGCTGCGCGCCCGCTCGGGGTCGTCAAGGTCGACGCCGGGCCCGAGCGGACGACCCTGCAGTTCGTGAAAGAGCCGCCGTTCGATACCGGCAGGCTGATCCTGCTGATCCAGAAGGACGGCCGCGTCCGCTTCGCCGGGCCCGACCGGATCCGGATCGAGCGCGCGGCGCCCGCGCTGTCCGATCGCGTCGCGCTGGTCCGCGATTTCCTCGCGCGGCTCGATTGAAGGCGCCGACCGCTCCCGCCGTGCGCAGGCTCATCGACTTACCGATTCCGTGAGCGTCGCCCTGCCCCCCCAGGTTCACGTGTTCGTCCGCGACTGGCTGTCGGCGAACAATGTCGTGCTCAAGGGCCGCGACGGCTGCGTTGTCGTCGACTCGGGGTACGTCAAGCATGCGCCACTGACGCTGGCGCTGGTCGCATCGCGGATGGGACTGGACGGCAGGCCGCTGTCGAAGCTCGTGAACACCCACTGCCATTCCGACCACATGGGCGGCAATGCGGCACTGAGGCGCGCCTACGCGTGCCCGATCGCGGTCCCGGCCGGCGAGGCGCGTGCCGTCGCCGCATGGGACGAGCGGACCCTGCTCCTCGCCTATGCCGGCCAGCGTGCCGACCGCTTCGCCGCCGATGAGGCGCTGCAGGCGGGCGCGACCCATCGATGGGGCGATCTCGAATGGCGCGCGATTGCCGCGCCGGGTCACGACATGGGTGCGCTGGTGTTCTACAACGCCGAGCACCGGATCCTGATCTCCGGCGATGCGCTGTGGCAAAACGGCTACGGGCTGGTGATGCCTGCGGAGTTCGACGCGGCGGCGCTGCCGGCGACGCGCGCGACGCTCGAAACGCTCGCAGAGCTCGACGTGCGCTGCGTCATCCCCGGTCACGGCGAGCCTTTCGGCGATTTCGATGGGGCGATCGAGCGCGCCTTGCGCCGCACCGCCGCCTTCGAGGCCGATCCGCTGCGGATGGCGAGCCACGCCCTCAAGGTGATCCTGGTCTTCTCGCTGCTCGATCGCGAGCGCTTCGCGCTGGCGCGGCTGCCCGAGCAGATCGCGCAGGTGGGCATCTTCCGCGAGTTCAACGCCTGGTATTTCAGGCTGTCGCCGGAAGCCCTCGCCGAGCGACTGGTGAACGATCTCGTGAGAGTCGGCGCCGTGCGGCGCAGCGACGGCTTCCTGGTACCGGCGTAGAGCAAGCGCCGCCGCGACGCTTCGGCGCCCGCGGCGAGCACGTGGCGCAGGAATGGCACGTGGGCGGCAGCGTCTACTCGCGGTAGGCCTCGAACGGGATCTCGAGCTTCACGTCGTCGGCCGGGGCGAGGGGCAGGTTCGCCGTCATGCCCCATTCGGAGCGCTTGATCGTCGCCGTCGCGTCGCCGCCGCACATCGGACGCTTGTTGAACGGTTGCGGACCGCAGCCGAAGTCGGTGACCGTGAGCTTCACCGGCCGCGTGACGCCCAGCATCGTCAATGCGCCGTCGACGCCGACGACACGGTCGCCGTCGAAGATCACGTCCGACGACTTGTAGGTGATCGTCGGATACTTCTCGACGTCGAAGAACCGCGGACCCTTGACGATCGCGTCGAGCCTCGCGTCGTGGGTCCTGACCGATGCGGCATCGATCGTGACATCGACGCTGCCTTTCTTGGCCGCACGGTCGAGGATGACCGTTCCCGATGCCTTCTGGAAGCTTCCATATTGCGTCGAGAAGCCGAGATGGCGGGTCTCGAAGCCGGGCTGCGAATGGACGGTGTCCAGCACGTAGCGCTCCTCGGCGGCCGCGGGAGCGGCGAGGACGATGGGCAGGACCGCCAGCGTCGCGGCAGCGACAGTGCGGACGTTCATGATCGGCACTCCGGTGAGTGGGCGCAGCCGGCCCGGGTGGCGCACCGGGGGCTCCGACCCATCATGGTTCCAGGTCGCAGGACACGGCATCGACCCATCATGCCGCCGGTGGAAGGACCATCCGGATCCTGACGATGATGTCGTTGGCCACCGTGCCGGTATCGGCCCATTCACCCTCGCCGACCCGGTAGTCGAGGCGCCGGACCGCAAACCGTCCTTCGGCGATTCGGTTGCCCTTCGAATCGCGGGTCACGACGATCGGCACCACGCAATCGCGCGTGATGCCCTTGAGCGACAGCCGTCCGGCGACGTCGTATTTGTCGCCGCCACGGCTGGTGATCGACGTCGACGTGAAATGGGCGATGGGGAATCTCGAGGTTTCCAGCCACAGCGGACCCCGGGCCTCGGCCTCCGAATCGCTGCTCGCGAGGTCGATGCTCGCGAGATCGACATCGATGCTTGCCCTGGAGGTGGCCAGGGCGCCGGGCGTGAAGACGATGCTCGCATTCCACTTCCGGAAGTGGCCGTCGAAGGCGACGCCCATCTGCGTCGTCGTGAACGCGATCTCGCTCTTGGCGACGATCACACCGTCGGCCGCGGCCGGGCCCGCCGCGACCAGCAGCGCGCATAGGCAGGAACCCGCGGCGCCCAGGATCCGCCCTGCGGTGTGCCGGACCATCATCGGTTCGAGGCTCCCTTCCTGCGCCTGCCCAGCGGCAGCATCCGGCGCAACGTGGCGTCCCGGTCGACGTAGTGGTGCTTCAGCGCCGCCGCGACATGAATGCAGACCAGCAGTACCATCGCCGAGTTCAATGTCACGTGCACGAGCTTCAGCGCATCCCCCAGGACACGGTCGCGCGGCACCAGGTTGGGCAGCGGAATCGCGCCGAGGTAGACGACTTGCACGCCGGTGGCAGAACTGTAAAGCCAGCCGGAGACCGGGACCGCGACCAGGAGCATGTAGAGCGATGCGTGAGCCACCACGGCGCCGCGACGCTGCCAGGCGGGCATCGCAACCGGAGGCGGCGGCCGACGGATCAGGCGCCACGCGAGGCGCATGCCGGTGAGCAGCAGGACCGTGATGCCGACCGACTTGTGCCAGAGGTACCACTGCAGCTTCCGTGGCGAGATCGCAAGCGGAACCATCGACAGGCCGAGTGCCAGATTGACCACGATCAGGATCGCCGCCAGCCAGTGCAGCGCGATCGCCGCGCCGCCGTAGTGCTGCTCGACGCCGGCCACCCTTCGCGATCGATCACGCTCCATATCGGCCACCGTCGGTCGCCGGTCTTCGCCTGCCGATTTTCGCCCACCCGATGCGCCGCGGATCACCCGCCATGTCCGAGCCCGACGACGTAGGCCTGGACGCCGTCGAGCAGCATCTGCACGGCGATCGCGGTCAGCACCAGGCCCATCAGGCGCTCGACCGCGACCATCCCACGCTCGCCCAGCGCGCGCTGCAGCCGGTAGGCCGCCAGCAGGACCACCGTCGTGATCGCCATCGCGATCGTCAGCGCAGCGATCCACGCCAGCCGGTGCGAGGGATCGCGCGAGACCATCAGCATCACCGTCGCGAGCGCCGAGGGACCGGCGATCGCCGGGATTGCCAGCGGCACGACGAAAGGCTCGGCGCCCGGCGGATCGCCGAACACCCCCTCCGGATGATGGAAGACCATGCGCAGCGCGATCAGGAACAGGATGATGCCGCCGGCGATCGCCAGCGACACCTCGGAGAGCTGCATCCACTTGAGGAACGTTCGCCCACTCAGCATGAACACCAGCAGGATCACGTAGGCGGCTGCGCATTCGCGAAGCACGACGCGGATCCTGCGCTCGCTCCGGACATTCGCCAGCGCGGCGATGACGATCGGCACGTTGCCGAACGGATCGATGACCAGCAGCAGCAGGACCGCTGCGGAAAAGGTCTCGGCGATGGGCATGGCGCTCATTCTCCCCTGACGACGCCTTCGCGGCGAGGGTCGGCGCCACCGATCCATCCGGCGGCATTGCGCACGATCGCCTGCACCCCCGAAGTGTCGACGATGATCCGCGTCGGGTGACCCATTGCGCGCAGGCGGGGTTCCAGCGCGACGACGGCGGTGTCCTGCTCGAGCTCGGTCGGGCCGTTGCGGCTGCCGAAATTCGGCAGCGCGATCGCCGCCTGGGGGTCGAGGTGCCAGTCGACGATCCCGATCAGCGTCTTGGCGACGTCGTTGATGATCAGGCTTCCGCCTGCCGAGCCCAGGACCGCGAACAGCCGTCCGCGGCGATCGTAGACGATGGTCGGCGACATCGATGATCGCGGCCTCTTGCCCGGCTCGACGCGGTTGGCGACCGGCTTGCCATCGACGACGGGCGCGAACGAGAAATCGGTGAGCTCGTTGTTCAGCAGGAACCCGCCCTCGGTCATCAGCCGGCTGCCGAAGGCGTCCTCGATGGTCGTCGTCATCGCCACCGCGTTGCCCTCGCGATCGACGATCGAGACCTGCGATGTCGACGGAAACTCCGCGGCCGCGCCGACCCCCCAGGCGATCCGCGCCGGCTGCGCAAGCGCGTGCCGCGGGTCCCCGGGTAGCGCGTGACCGAGGCTGTGCAGCGCCGAAATGAGCCGGGATCTGCGCTGCAGGTAGCGCGCATCCAGCAGCCCCTGCGGCGGAGGCACGAACGCCGGGTCGGCGATGTACGCATCGCGATCGGCGAAAGCGAGGCGTTCGGCCTCGCTGATGAAATGCACGCTCCAGAACGATTCCGCGCCCATCGTCGCGATGTCGTAAGGCTCGAGCATCTTCAGGACCTGGAGCACGGCGATGCCCCCCGACGAGGGCGGCGGCATGCCGCAGACGCGGTAGCCGCGATAGCGACCGCAGACGGGCCGGCGCGCGATCACCCGGTAGGCGGCCAGATCACGCAGCACGAGGTCGCCGCGATGCGCAGGCGCGAGATCCGCCGTGCGCACGATATCGTCGGCGATCGGCCCGGCGTACAGCGCACCGGCACCGCGCGCGGCGAGGATGCCCAGCGTGCGCGCGTACGCCGGATTCGTGAGCAGCGCCCCGACCGCGCGCGGCGCTCCGTCCGCGTCCAGGAAATAGTCGCGCGCGCGACGCTGCGACCAGTGTGTCTCGGCCGCGAGCAGCGCGTGCAGCCGCGGCGAGACCGCGAAGCCATGCCGGGCGAGGGCGATCGCCGGCGCGAACAGCCGCTTCCAGGGCAGGCGGCCGTACCTGCGCTGCACCGCTTCGAGCAGCCGCATCGTACCCGGCACACCGACCGACCGCCCTCCGATCACGGCATCGTAGAACGCCAGCGGCTTGCCGTCCGCATCGAGAAAGCGATCGGGTTTCGCCGCGGCGGGTGCGGTTTCGCGACCGTCGTAGGCGATCAGCCGCCGCGATTTCGCGTCGTGATAGAGCAGCAGGGCGCCGCCGCCCAGCCCGGACGACTGCGGCTCGACCAGCCCCAGCACCAGCTGCACCGCGACCGCCGCATCCGCGGCATTGCCCCCGTCGCGCAGGATCTCGTAGCCCGCGTCGGTCGCGAGCGGATTTGCCGTGGCCACCATGAACCGGCGGCTGCGCACCAGCGTTTTGTCGACCCAGCCCGAGGGCCGCTCCGGTGGCTGCGCCTGCGCCTGCGCCGGGTCCCGCTTCTGCTCCTGCGATTGGGCCGGCAGGATGCAAGACAGCGCAAGCGCCAGGATTGCTGCCAGCCGCATGCGCAAGCTCATCGGAAACGCGCCGTCGGTCACGGGCCGCAATCGAAAAAGAGGCAGCGGATTGACCGCTGCCTCGGAGGGTTTCGCCCTCGCCGCGCGCTTAACTGCCGTGCAATGCCAGCACCGGCACGATCATCAGCGCGACGATGTTGATGATCTTGATCAGCGGATTCACCGCGGGGCCGGCCGTGTCCTTGTACGGGTCGCCGACGGTATCCCCGGTGACCGCCGCCTTGTGCGCATCGGAGCCTTTGCCGCCGTAGTTGCCGTCCTCGATGTATTTCTTCGCGTTGTCCCACGCCCCACCGCCGGTGGTCATCGAGATTGCAACGAACAGGCCGGTCACGATCGTGCCCATCAGCAGGCCGCCCAGCGCCTGGGGCCCCAGCGCCAGCCCCACGATCACCGGCACCAGCACCGGCAGCAGCGAGGGCACGATCATTTCCTTGATCGCCGCCTTGGTCAGCATGTCGACGGCGACACCGTATTCGGGCTTGGCCGTGCCTTCCATGATGCCCTTGATCTCCTTGAACTGTCGCCGCACTTCGACGACGACGGCGCCGGCCGCGCGCCCGACCGCCTCCATCGCCATCGCGCCGAACAGGTAGGGGATCATGCCGCCCAGGAACAGGCCGATGATCACCATGTGGTCCGACAGGTCGAACGTGGTCTTCAGGTTCGCCGTCGCCAGCGCGTGCGTGTAGTCGGCGAACAGCACCAGCGCCGCGAGCCCCGCGGAGCCGATCGCATAGCCCTTGGTCACCGCCTTGGTCGTGTTGCCGACGGCATCCAGCGGATCGGTGATCGCGCGCACGGAATCGGGCAGATCGGCCATTTCGGCGATGCCGCCTGCGTTGTCGGTGATCGGGCCGTAGGCGTCCAGCGCGACGATGATGCCCGCCATCGACAGCATCGCGGTCGCGGCGATCGCGATGCCGTAAAGGCCCGCGCACCAGAACGACACGAAGATTGCGACGCAAACCGCGATGACCGGCAATGCCGTCGACCTCATCGATACGCCGAGCCCGGCGATCATGTTCGTCGCGTGCCCGGTGGTCGACGCTGCAGCGATGTGCTTGACCGGCGCGTAGTCGGTGCCGGTGTAGTACTCGGTGATCACGACCATTGCTGCGGTGAGCGCGAGTCCGACCAGTGCGGCACCGAACACGCGCAGCGGCGAAAGCGCGGCATCGAAGCTGCCGATGTCGCCCAGCATCCATTGCGTGATGAACCAGAAGCCGATCGCCGAGATCACGCCGGCGACGATCAGTCCGCGATACAGTGCGTTCATGATCTTGCCGCCGGGCCGCGCCTTGACGAAATAACAGCCGACGATCGACGCCAGGATCGAGAAGCCTCCCAGCACCAGCGGATAGGTGACCGCGATGGTCGCCATCGATGGCAGCAGCAGCGCGCCGAGGAGCATCGTCGCGACGATGGTCACGGCGTAGGTTTCGAACAGGTCGGCCGCCATGCCCGCGCAGTCGCCGACGTTGTCGCCGACGTTGTCGGCGATGACCGCTGGATTGCGCGGATCATCCTCGGGAATGCCCGCTTCGACCTTGCCCACCAGGTCCGCGCCCACGTCGGCGCCTTTGGTGAAGATGCCACCGCCCAAGCGCGCGAAGATCGAGATCAGCGATCCGCCGAACGCCAGGCCGACCAGAGGCCCGATCGCCGCATGCAGGCCCTCGTTCGCCAGGTTCGGCGCCTGCTCGGCCGAGGCGACGAGGAACCAGTAGAAACCGGCGACGCCCAGCAACCCCAGGCCGACGACCAGCATGCCGGTGATGGCGCCACCCCGGAATGCAACCGCCAGCGCCTGGTCGAGCCCGCTGCGTGCGGCCTCGGCGGTGCGGACGTTCGAGCGCACCGAGACGTTCATCCCGATGTAGCCGGCGAGCCCGGAGAGGATCGCTCCGAGCGCGAATCCCCCCGCGGTGCGCCAGCCGAGGAACACGCCGATGATGACGAACAGGATGATCCCGACGATGCCGATCGTCGTGTATTGGCGATTCAGGTAGGCCTTGGCGCCGGCCTGGATCGCGGCGGCGATTTCCTGCATGCGGGCGTTTCCGGCGGGCTTGGCGAGGATCCATTTGATGGATACCGCGCCGTAGACGATCGCCGCCAGCGCGCACAGCAGCGCGAAAACGAGCGGATTGGACATGGATTGCTCTCCCCTTGGGTGTGTCGGATGAAAAACGCGCGCTATTCTGCCAGTGCCCTGTCCAGAAAGTCGAGCCGGTCCTGTCCCCAGAAGGGCTCGTTGGCGTAGATCCACGTCGGGACGCCGAAAACGCCGCGGTCGATCGCCTCCTGCGTCAGCGCGTCGTACTGCGACCCGATTTCGGCGGCATCCGCGCGCGATCCGATCGCCGCGGCATCGAGTCCCAGGGCGCGCGCGATGTCCGCAAGGGTCCCGGCATCGGCGATATTGCGCTGCTCGGCCCAGATCGCGCGCCCGATGCCGCCGACGAGGGCAAGCGCCTCGTCGATGCCGGCCTCGCGGGCGGCCAGGATCCACTTCGACGCGAGGTCCCCCGACACCGGGAAATGCGCCGGATGCAGGTTCAGCGGCGTGCCCAGGTATTTCGACCAGCGCGCGAGCTCGACCAGGCGGTACGCCTGGCGCTGCGGCGCGCGCTGCTTGAGTGGCAGGCCGCCCGAAGCCGCGAATACGCGCCCGGTGTCGATCGGCTTGACGACGATGTCGGCGCCATGGTGCCGGGCGATCGCGACGAAGCGATCGTGCCCGAGGTAGGTCCACGGCGAAACCGGCGCCATGAAGTAATCGATCTTCCTGGTCATTGGCGCTCCGCGCCGGCTGCAGCGGTTTGCATCATCGGTCCTCTCATGGTCAGACTTCGAATGTGGCGCCGAGCTTCTTCGGCACCGCGACGTTCTTGAGGCGCACGTACTGCGGCAGGCCGTCGCGGTACGGCGGCGGGGCTTCGCCACGGATCAGCGGTGCAAGATAGGCGCGCGCCTTGGCCGTGATGCCGAAGCCGTCGGCGGAAATGAAGCCGCGCGGCAGCATCTTCTCCTTGTTGGCGACTTCGGAAAGTGGCGCGATGCCGATCTTCCAGCGATACGGCTTGTCCGAGACCCGCAGGATCGCCGGCATGACGGCGTTGTGGCCGGCGATCGCCATCTCGACTGCCGCCTTGCCCACCGCGTACGATTGATCGAGGTCGGTCCTGGATGCGAGATGGCGCGCGGCGCGCTGCAGGTAATCGGCAACCGCCCAGTGGTATTTCAGGCCGAGCCGCTCCTTGACCAGGCTCGCGATCAGCGGGCCCACCCCTCCGAGCTGCGCGTGGCCGAAAGCGTCGCGCGTTCCTGCCTCGGCCATCAGTCTGCCCGACGCGTCCTGCAGGCCCTCGGACACGCCGATGCAGCAATAGCCGTTGCGCGCGACCTTCGCGTCGACGGCGGCGACGAACTTCGCCTCGTCGAATGGGATCTCGGGGAACAGCAGCACCAGCGGGATCGGGGTCGACGAGTCCTCGGCCATCCCGACCGCCGCGGTGATCCAGCCCGCGTGCCTGCCCATCACCTCGAGCACGAAGACCTTGGTCGACGTCTTCGCCATCGACGCGACATCGAAAGCCGCCTCGCGCATCGACGTTGCGACGTACTTGGCGACCGAGCCGAATCCCGGGCAGTTGTCGGTGACTGCGAGGTCGTTGTCGACGGTCTTGGGAACGTGCACGGCGGTAAGCGGGTAGCCCAGCGTCTGCGCGATCTGCGACACCTTGAGGCAGGTGTCGGCGGAATCGTTGCCGCCGTTGTAGAAGAAATAGCCGATGTCGTGGGCGCGGAAGACATCGATCAGCCGCTCGTACTGCGCCCGGTCCTGGTCGAGGCCCTTCAGCTTGTAGCGGCAGGACCCGAAAGCGCCGGCGGGCGTGTGCTTCAGTGCGGCGATCGACCGCGCGCTCTCGCGGCCGGTGTCGATCAGGTCCTCGGTGAGCGCGCCGATGATGCCGTTGCGGCCGGCGTATACCTTGCCGATCTTCTTCGGATACTTGCGCGCCGTTTCCAGCACGCCGCAAGCCGAGGCGTTGATGACCGCGGTGACGCCGCCCGATTGCGCGTAGAACGCGTTTTTGGGTTTACTCTTTGCCATTGGTTTTAATCTCCCCAGAAGAGTGGTGATGTGTCCGGTTTGTCCGGCGAGCCGTCGTTTTTGGTTTGCGACTCGTCAGACTTGATTTTCTGCGCGCGGATATAGTCGGCCTCCACCTGGAGCACGCTGACCACGCACTCGCCGATCTCGTCGTAGCTGTCGATGCCGGTGCCGAGCTGGTGTTC
>JAGXBK010000254.1 GCA_018971195.1 Betaproteobacteria bacterium | reverse complement strand
CGCGGAAGTTGGCGTCAGCGCCGAAATTAATGCAGCTCTGACCCCAATTTCACAGCTCTGACCCCAATTTCACGCTGACCCCAATTTCAGCTCAGTGCCGCAGTGCGTCGATGCCCTGCCCGACGCCACTCAGCGTCAGCGGAAACATTCGCGGACCGAGCGCCTGCAGGATCATCTGGGTCGTACGCGTGTATTCCCAGGTGCGCTGTGGCTCGGGATTCCACCAGGCGACGCTTCGGAAGTGCGCGAACATCCGCGAAAGCCACGCGAGTCCGGGCTCGAGGTTGCGGTATTCGACGCTGCCGTCGATGGCCGTCAGCTCGTAGGGGCTCATCGCGGCATCGCCGACGATGATCAACTTCCAGTCGGGCCCGTAGGTGTGCAGCAGGTCGAGCGTGCTGTAACGCTCGTCCCGGCGGCGCAGATTGTCGCGCCAGACGTGATCGTAGATGCAGTTGTGGAAATAGAAATACTCGAGGTGGCGAAACTCGGCCTTCGCTGCCGAGAACAGCTCCTCGCAGGCCTCTATGTGCGGGTCCATCGACCCGCCGACATCGAGGAACAGCAGGACCTTGACGTGGTTGCGCCGCTCGGGTTGCAGCTTGAGGTCGAGCCAGCCGGCGTTGCGGGCCGTGCCGGCGATCGTTCCGTCGAGATCGAGCTCCTCGGGAACGCCTTCGCGCGCGAAGCGCCGCAGCCTGCGCAGCGCAACCTTGATGTTGCGGGTGTTGAGCTCGACCTCGCCATCGAGATTGCGATACGTCCGCTCGTCCCAGACCTTGACCGCAGACCGCGAACCGCTGCCTTCCTGTCCTGCGCGTATGCCTTCGGGGTTGAATCCGTAGGCGCCGAACGGACTCGTGCCGCCGGTGCCGATCCATTTGCTCCCGCCCTGGTGTCGCTTGCGCTGCTCGGCGAGCCGCTGCCTGAACGTCTCCATCAGCTTGTCGAGCCCGCCGAGCGCCTCGATCGCGCGCCGCTCCTCGTCCGACAGTTGCCGGACGAATTCCTTGCGCAGCCACTCGTCCGGGATCACCGCGTGCGCGTCGACGAGCGCCTCGACACCTCTGAAATACGTGCCGAACGCGAGGTCGAAGCGATCGAAATACTGCTCGTCCTTGACGAGGCATGCGCGCGCGAGGACGTAGAAATCGTCGATCGAGCCCGACACCACGCGTGCCTCGAGCGCCTCGAGCAGCGTCAGGAACTCGCGCGTCGACACCGGCAGCCGGAACGACCTGAGGTGCAGGAAGAAGTCGACGAGCATCGTGTGTCCCGGCCGGCAGGGCGGCGCGCAAGCCGCAGGCGCGCGCCCGGGGCCTACCGCGAGGCCGCGTCGTCGCGCCTTGCGAGCCACCACGAGGCGGCCGCACAGGCGATTCCGATCGCCCCCAGGAACAGCCAGAAGAGCGCAAATCCGCGGCCGTCGCGGCGCGCCGCTTCATCGGCGATCGCGTCGAGTTGCGACAGGCCGCTGAAGCCCACGTAGAGGCAGACCAGCGCGAACGCCACCGACCCCCACATCGAAATCTGCGCAGTGACCCTCATCGTCGATCCGCCCGCCGGAGGAGGAAACCGAGGTGCGTCTTCACCGCCGGCCATTCGCTGTCGAGGATGCTGAACACGACGGTGTCGCGCCGGCTGCCGTCGGGCATCAGCTGGTGGTTGCGCAGCACGCCATCCTGCTTCGCGCCGAGGCGCGCGATCGCCGTCCGCGACTGCTGGTTGAACCAGTGCGTGCGGAACTCGACGGCGATGCAGTTGAGCGACTCGAATGCATGCGCCAGCAGCAGCAGCTTGCACTCGGTGTTGATCGGCGAGCGCTGCGCGCGCATCGCGTACCAGGTGTGGCCGATCTCCAGCCGGCGATTCGCCGCGTCGACGTTGAAATAGCGGGTGCTGCCGACGATGTCGCCGCTCGCGTTGTCGAACACCGCGAACGGCATGGCCCCGAGGCGCTCGCGCATGTCCAGCGCAGCGTCGATCCACGCCTGCGTCCTCTCGGGCGGGGGCACCGACGTGTACCAGAGCTTCCACAGCTCGCCGTCGGCCGCGGCGCCGCGGATCCCGTCGAGATGCCCGCGCGCGAGCGGCTCGAGCCGGGCGTGCGCGGCGCGCAGCGTCACGGGCTCGATGAAGCGTCCGCTCATCGGCGTGCCCCGGAACCTGGCATCACCGCCCCGCCCGCGCCATGAATGCCACGCGCTCGAACAAATGCACGTCCTGCTCGTTCTTGAGCAGCGCACCGTGGAGCGGCGGGATGGTCGCCTTGCGATCATTGCTCTTCAGCGCCTCGGGTGGAATGTCCTCGGCGAGCAGCAGCTTCAGCCAGTCGAGGAGCTCGGAGGTGGAGGGCATCTTCTTGAGTCCCGGCACCTCGCGCAGGTCGAAGAAGACCTCGAGCGCTTCCTGGAGCAGCGCCTTCTTGAGCCCGGGAAAATG
>JAGXBK010000253.1 GCA_018971195.1 Betaproteobacteria bacterium | reverse complement strand
GCCGCTCGTCGACGATGACGCGACGGGCCCACGGCAGCACGCCGCCGAATCCGAGTAGGCCCATCTTGAGGAAGCTCGCGAAGAGCTCGCTGCGGCTGATCGCTTCGAGCCGCGCAGGGGTGGCGCCGGTAGGCGTCGA
This sequence comes from Betaproteobacteria bacterium, assembly GCA_018971195.1. Lineage (GTDB taxonomy): Bacteria > Pseudomonadota > Gammaproteobacteria > Burkholderiales > Casimicrobiaceae > VBCG01. Next base: position 2,305 of record JAGXBK010000253.1, on the reverse strand, counting down.
AGTCATCGGGGCAGGCAAAATGCGCAATTCTAGCCCTGTCGTGCGCGCATTGCCCTGCGACCCAACCCCCGGCACAATCCCGGCGCCCCCACGACCACAGACCCGCCCATGACACGCAAGGCAACGACGCACGCTGCCGGGACCACGATGGTCCTCGAATTCGACTCGCGAGTGCTCGCCGACAACCCCCTGGGGGACCCGAAGCTGCGCAAGATCGCCGTCTGGCTGCCTCCCGGCTACGACGACGGGACGACCCGCGGCAGAACGACCGGACGCGGCCGCCGCTACCCGGTGCTGTTCGACCTGGTCGGCTTCACCGGGTCGGGACTCGCCCACCTGAACTGGCGGCCTTTCGACGAGAACGTGCCGGAGCGCGCGGCGCGCCTGATCGCGGAGCGCAAGATGGGTCCGGCGATTCTGGTGTTCCCCGACTGCTTCACATCGATGGGCGGCAACCAGTACGTCAATTCCAGCGCGGTCGGGCGTTATGCCGATTACCTGACCCGAGAGCTGATTCCTTTCGTCGACCGCGAGTTCCGCACGCTCGCCTCGCGCGACCATCGCGGCTGCTTCGGCAAGTCGTCGGGGGGCTACGGAGCGATCGTCCATGGCATGCGCTACGCCAGCCACTGGGGTGCCGTTGCGGATCACTCGGGTGATGCGCTGTTCGACTTCTGCTATTACACCGACTGGCCCCGAACGCTGAACGAGCTCGACCGCTTTCGCAGACGCCCGCGCCGACCGGGGCGGATCGACGTGCGGCGCGACGAGCACGGCGCCGGCGACGGCCGCGACGACGGCCGCGTCGGGCGCTTCCTCGAGCACGTCTGGTCGCGCGACAAGCTGTCGGACGCCGAGGCGCACGCGCTGATGAACCTCGCCATGGCGGCAACCTACGATCCCGACCCGAAAGCGCCGCTGGGCTTCCGCCTGCCGTTCAACCTCGAGACCGGCGAGATCATCCCCGCGCGCTGGAAGCAGTGGCTGCGCCACGATCCGGTCAACATGGTCGCCTCCCACCTGGACAACCTGCGGTCGCTGCGCGGCATCTACGTCGACTGCGGGTGGCGCGACCAGTACCACCTGCACTACGGCGCCCGGGTGCTCTCGAAGCGCCTGTCGCAGCACGGCATCCGCCACATCTACCAGGAATTCGACGACACGCATTCCTCGATCGACTACCGGATGGACGTGAGCCTGCCGTTCCTCTATCGTTCCCTGAAGCCATGACCCTGGAGCCACGCCATGCGGTGGGGTGATTTCCGGCGCAGCGACAACGTCGAGGACCGTACGGGCGGCGCGCCCGAGGGTTCCGGCGGCGGCGAGGGGGGCGGCCTTCCGTTCGGCGGCATGCGTCTCGGCGGCGGCGCGCTCATCCTGATCGTCATCGTCGGCTGGCTGTTCGGCATCAATCCGATCGAAATGCTCGGCCTGCTGAGCGGCGGGAGCGGCGGCGGTCCGGCCACCCAGTCGTCGGCACCGGCGCCAGGCTACGGGCCGCAGACCGGTGCCGCCACCGGCGGGGCGGCGCCGGCGGCCCATTCGACGGGCGAGACGAACAAGGACTTCTCCGCACGCGTGCTGGGCGACACCGAGGACGTGTGGAGCGCCGTCTTCAAGGCGATGGGCTCGCGCTACGAGCCGCCGAAGCTCGTGCTGTTCCGCGGGTCCACGCCATCGGCCTGCGGGCGCGCCGAAGCTGCGGTCGGTCCGTTCTACTGCCCGGGCGACCGCGATGTCTACCTCGACACGACGTTCTTCAGCGAATTGCACACGCGCTTCGGGGCGCCGGGCGATTTCGCGCAGGCCTACGTGATTGCGCACGAGGTCGGCCATCACGTCCAGAACCTGCTCGGCACGATGCGACAGTTCGACGCGCAGGCGCAGCGCAGCGACCGGCGCACTGCCAACGCGCTGTCGGTGCGCCTCGAGCTGCAGGCCGACTGCTACGCGGGCATATGGGCGTTCTTCGCGGAAAGGCGCGGACTGATCGACACCGCGGATGTCGACAGCGGCCTGCAGGCGGCTGCCGCTGTAGGCGACGATCGCATCCAGAAGATGACGCGCGGATACGTCGCCCCCGATTCGTTCACGCACGGCTCGTCAGCGCAGCGGGCGCACTGGTTCAAGACCGGCCTGCAGTCGGGCGACGTCCGCGACTGCAACAGCTTCGCCGCGCGCACGCCCTGAGGCCGTCGCAGCGACATCCGGAAGCGCAGCCGCGTGGCGCCGGGCAGGCGGCGCAGCGCTTGCGCCGCGCGCGCGGCGCTCCTATGATGGAACGGCAAGGAGGGCATGCCATGAA
>JAGXBK010000080.1 GCA_018971195.1 Betaproteobacteria bacterium | reverse complement strand
GTCCCGGCGCGCATCCCGGTCCGGATAGCGCTCAGACGCGAAAGCCTCGCGCTGGACGCGCAGGATCCGCGCAAGCTCCTCGGGATGCATGCCGTTAGCGCGCCGAGCGATCCGATCCCGCTTCGATCGCGAGCAGCGCTCGCTTGCGATCGAGCCCCCCCGCGTAGCCGGTCAACGCGCCGCCGCTGCCGACGATCCGGTGGCAGGGAATGACGACGGTGACCGGATTGCGCCCGGTCGCGGCACCGGCCGCCCGCACCGCCGACGGCCGTCCGCAGCGCCTTGCGAGCTCGGCATAGCTGATCGTCGTGCCGTACGGGACCCGGGCAATCTCCCGCCACACCCTGCGCTGGAATGCCGTGCCCGCGGGCTCGAGCGGTAGCGCGAAACTCTCGCGCCGTCCTGCGAAGTACTCGCCCAATTGCGCGACGGCATCCCGGAACAGCGGCAGCCGCGGCGATGCCGTCCAGCGGGCGGCGTCCTCGGGAAAGTATTTCTGACCTTCGAGGTAGAGCCCGCGCAATGCGTCGCCTCGCGCATTCGCGACCAGCAGGATCTCGCCCAGCGGGCTCGGCATTCGGCAGGTCTGGGGATTCGCGTTCATCGGCCCCTCCTGCCGGCGATTCTAGGCGATCGCCTGGGCCAGTTCCTGTTTGCGATAACGATCGGCCATCCTGTCCAGCGGCACCGGCTTGATCTTCGACGCCTGGCCGGCGCAGCCAAAAGCCTCGAAGCGTAGTGTGCAGATGCCTTTGGCTGCCGCCGTCGCATCCTTGAACAGCTTGCGCGGATCGAACTCGCTGCGGTCTTTCGCCAGCGCGCGACGGATCGCCCCGGTCATCGCGAGCCGGATGTCGGTGTCGATGTTCACCTTGCGCACGCCATGCCTGATCCCTTCCTGGATCTCGGCGAGTGGCACGCCGTAGGTTTCCCTGAGCTCGCCGCCGTACTCGCGGATGATGGCGAGCCATTCCTGCGGGACCGACGAGGAGCCGTGCATCACCAGATGCGTCTGCGGGATGCGCAGGTGGATGTCCTTGATGCGGTCGATCGCCAGCACGTCGCCGGTCGGTTGCCGCGAGAACTTGTAGGCGCCGTGCGAGGTGCCGATAGCGATGGCCAGCGCATCGACGCCGGTCCTGCGCACGAAGTCGGCCGCCTGCTCGGGATCGGTCAGCAACTGTTCGTGCGACAGCTTGCCCTTCGCCCCGACGCCGTCCTCCTCGCCGGCCATTCCGGATTCGAGCGAGCCGAGGCAGCCGAGCTCGCCCTCGACCGACACGCCGACCGCGTGCGCCATCTCGACGACCCTGCGGGTCACGTCGACGTTGTAGTCGTAGGGGGCCGGCGTCTTCATGTCCTCGCGCAGCGAGCCGTCCATCATCACGCTGGTGAAACCCGAGCGGATCGACGCCTGGCACACCGCGGGGCTCGATCCGTGGTCCTGGTGCATGACCAGCGGGAGCTGCGGCCAGGACTCGACCGCCGCCTGCACCAGATGCCGCAGGAACGCCTCGCCCGCATACTTGCGCGCGCCCGCCGAGGCCTGCAGGATCACCGGGGCATCGGCCTCGTCGGCGGCCTGCATGATCGCGTGGATCTGTTCCATGTTGTTGACGTTGAACGCGGGAACCCCGTAGCCCTCCTGCGCCGCGTGATCGAGCAGCTGCCGCAACGAAACCAATGCCATGACGTCCTCCTTTTCGCAGTTCAGTTCGATGGGCCGCGATTTGCGCGCTCGATCACCGACTTCACCGCGACCGCGACGCGATCGGGCGTGAAGCCGAAATGACGGAACAGCTCGCCCGCCGGTGCCGACTCGCCGAAGCGGTCGATGCCGACCACCGCGCCCGAGCGCCCGACGTACTTGCGCCAGAAGTCGGTCACGCCCGCCTCGACGGCGACACAGGGCAGATCGGGAGGCAGCACGCGGTCGCGGTACGCCGCGTCCTGCCGGTCGTACACCGTGGTCGACGGCATCGACACGACGCGCACCTGCACGCCCTCGTCGGCCAGCAGCTTCGCGGCCTCGACGGCGAGGGGAACCTCCGAGCCGGTGGCGATGATCACGGCGCGCGGCGCGGCTCCGGGCTCGACCAGCACGTAGGCGCCGCGCCGGATGTTCTCGACCTCCTCGGCAGGCCGGAGCTGGAACGGCAGGTTCTGCCGGCTGAACAGGAGGCAGGACGGCCCGTCGCGGCGCTCGATCGCCATCGCCCAGGCGACGACCGACTCCTTGGCGTCGCAGGGCCGCCAGACATCCATGCCGGGGATCAAGCGCAGTGTCGCAGCGTGCTCGATCGGCTGGTGCGTCGGCCCGTCCTCGCCCAGCCCGATCGAGTCGTGCGTGAACACGAAGATCGGGCCGATGTTCATCAGCGACGCCATGCGCAGCGCGCTGCGGCAGTAGTCGGCGAAGGTCAGGAACGTGCCGCCGTAGGGAATGAAGCCACCGTGCAGCGCGATGCCGTTCATGATCGCGGCCATGCCGAACTCGCGCACGCCGTAGTACAGGTAGTTGCCCCCCGCATCGCGGGTGACAGGGCGCGAGCCCGACCACAACGTGAGATTCGAGCCGGCGAGGTCGGCGGACCCGCCGAGGAGCTCGGGCAGCAGCGGCGCCAGCGCCTCGATCGCGTTCTGCGAGGCCTTGCGCGTCGCGATCGTCTCGGCCTTCTCCTTCGCCTTCGCCATCATCGCCACGACGCGGGCGCCGAATTCCGCGGGCAGCTCGCCCTGCATCCGGCGCTCGAACTCGCGTGCGAGCTCCGGGTGCGCGTAGGCGTAGGCGTCGAACTGCTCGCGCCACGATCCTTCAGCGACGGCGCCCTGCTCTCGCGCGTCCCACGCGGCTTTGACATGAGGCGGGACCTCGAAAGGCGCCCAATTCCAGTCGAGCGCCGCGCGGGTCGCCGCGACCTCCTTGTCGCCCAGCGCCGCACCGTGGGCTTCGTGGGATCCGGCCTTGTTCGGGGAGCCTTTGCCGATGACGGTCCTGCAGCAGAGGAGCGACGGCCGGTCGGTCACCGCTTTCGCTGCGACGATCGCGCGGTGGACCGCCTCCCGATCGTGTCCGTCGACGCCGCGCAGCACCTGCCAGCCATAGCCCTCGAAGCGGCGCGGGGTATCGTCGGTGAACCAGCCTTCGACATGGCCGTCGATCGAGATGCCGTTGTCGTCGTAGATCGCGACCAGCTTTCCGAGGCCCAGCGTGCCGGCGAGCGAGCACGCCTCGTGCGAGATTCCTTCCATCATGCAGCCGTCGCCGAGGAAAACCCAGGTGCGGTGGTCGACGATCTCGAAGCCCGGCCGGTTGAACGCCGCCGCCAACTGCTTCTCGGCAATCGCCATGCCCACCGCATTCGCGATGCCCTGCCCCAGCGGACCGGTGGTGGTCTCGACGCCCGGCGTCACGCCGACCTCCGGGTGGCCCGGGGTCTTCGAGTGCATCTGCCTGAAGCGCTTCAGATCCTCGATCGACACGTCGTAGCCGGACAGGTGCAGCAGCGCGTACTGCAGCATCGAGCCATGGCCGTTCGACAGCACGAAGCGGTCGCGGTCGGCCCATCGCGGGTTGGCCGGGTTGTGGCGCAGATGGCGCCGCCAAAGTACCTCGGCGATCTCGGCCATGCCCATCGGCATGCCGGGATGTCCCGAGTTCGCCTTCTGCACGGCGTCCATCGCCAGCGCGCGCAGGACGTTGACGACATCGCGCTGCGCCGCGTCGATCGCGGGTCGCTCGCTCAACTGGACATTCATGCTGCGCTCCTCCGGCTAGCCCGCCATCGCCTGCTTGCGCCGCTCGATCAGCCGCCAGATCATCGGCGTGAAGATGAGCTGCATCGCCAGGTCCATCTTTCCGCCCGGGCAGACGATCGTGTTCGCGCGCGACATGAACGACCCGTTCATCATCGACAGCAGATACGGAAAATCGATGCCGCGCGGATTGGCGAAGCGGATCACCAGCATCGATTCCTCCGGCGTCGGAATGAACCTTGCGATGAACGGGTTGGAAGTGTCGACGATCGGGACGCGCTGGAAGTTGACGTGCGTGTGCGCGAACTGCGGGCAGATGTAGTGGACGTAGTCGTTCATCCGCCGCAGGATCGTGTCGGTCACCGCCTCGGTCGAATAGCCGCGCATCTTCTGGTCGCGCTGCAGCTTCTGGATCCACTCGAGGTTGATCACCGGCACCACGCCGATCAGCAGGTCGACGTGCTGGGCGACGTTCGCCTCCTCGGTGACGACGGCCCCGTGCAGGCCCTCGTAGAACAGCAGGTCGGTGTCCGCCGGCAGGTCTTCCCAGGCCGTGAACGTTCCCGGCTTCTGGGCGTACGGCTTCGCCTCATCCTCGTCGTGCAGGTACTTGCGCCGCTTGCCGCGACCCGTCTCGGCGTAGATCCTGAACAGGTCGGCGAGCTCCCTGAACAGGTTCGCCTCGGGCCCGAAATGGCTGAAATGCTGGTTGCCGCGTGCGAGCTCCTCGGCCATCTTCTGCTTCATTTCGGCGCGATCGTAGCGATGAAAGCTGTCGCCCTCGAGGAATGCCGCGTCGACGCCCTCGCGGCGGAAGATCTGCTCGAACGTGCGCATCACCGAAGTCGTGCCCGCGCCCGACGAGCCGGTGATCGCAATGATCGGATGCTTGATCGACATCCCTCTTCTCCCTGCCTGGCGTTGTGATCAGGTGGTCGCGCGGAACAGGCCGCGCGAGGCGAACAGCGGCGCGTCGAATTCGCGGAGGTTGTGGTCGCGGTGATACTGCTCGATCCTCGCGACCTCCTCGCGCGAGCCGAAGACCAGGCCGATGCGCTGGTGCAGCGATTCGGGAACCGTGTCGAGCATCCGGCCCCTTCCGGTGCTCGCCCGCCCGCCTGCCTGCTCGACGATGAACGCGATCGGATTGGCCTCGTAGAGCAGGCGCAGCCTGCCCGGCTTCGGCGGCTCCCTGGTGTCGCGCGGATAGAGGAACACGCCGCCGCGCATCAGCACGCGATGCGTCTCCGCGACCAGCGAAGCGATCCACCGCATGTTGAAATCCTTGCCGCGCGGGCCCGACTTGCCGGCGAGGCACTCCTCGACGTAGCGCGTGACCGCGGGCTCCCAGAAGCGGCTGTTCGAGGCATTGATCGCGAACTCGCTGGTCGTCACCGGGATTCCGATGCCCGGGTGCGTGAGGAAGAACTCGCCCAGCAACGGGTCGAGCGTGAATCCGTGCACGCCGTTGCCCACGGTCAGCACCAGCATCGTCGACGGCCCGTAGATCGCGTAGCCCGCGCACACCTGCTGGTGGCCCGGCTGCAGGAAGTCCGCGGCAACGGCATCGGCGCCGGGGTTCGGCGCGCGCAGGATCGAGAAGATGCTGCCGACGGCGACGTTGACATCGATGTTCGACGAGCCATCCAGCGGATCGAACGCGAGCAGGTAGCTCCCTTTCGGGTATTGCGCCGGAATCGCGTACGGCGCGTCGAGCTCCTCGGACGCCATGCCGCCCAGATGACCTCCCCACTCGTTGGCGCGCAGGAACAGGCCGTTGGCGATGACGTCGAGCCTCTTCTGGGTCTCGCCCTGCACGTTGGTGGTCGCGTTGCCGCCGAGGACGCCGGTCAATGCGCCGCTCGCGACCTCGCGCGAGATCGCCTTGCAGGCCAGCGCGACGTCGAGGATCAGGCCGTTGAATTCGCCGCTTGCGCCAGGGTGGCGGCGGCGTTCCTCGATCAGGAACTGGGTCAGCGTCGTACGGTCGGCAAGCATCGTGCGGTCCCTCAGGCTTGAAGGTTTGCGACGTGTGGCGAGGCCGGCAGCGCGGGGAGCTCGGCGACGCTCGCGATGATCCAGTCCGGGCGCTCGGCGGCGAGGGAGCATCCCTGGTGATAGCCGTAGTCGACGACGGCGACCGGACAGCCCGCTGCACGGGCGGCAGCGATGTCGATGCGCGAGTCCCCGACGTAGAGCAGATCGCCGGGGGCGATGCCGAGGCGGCGGCAGGCCGCGAGCAGCAGCGTGGGGGCCGGCTTGCGTTCCTCGGGCCGGTCGGCGCACAACGCGAATTCCAGGTGGCCCGAGAGGCCGGCGGCATCGAGCAGCGGCAGCGTGAACACGCTCGCCTTGTTGGTGATGCAGCAGCGCGCGACCCCCATGGCCTCCAGCGCCGCGAGACCCTCGACCACGCCCGGATAGACGCGGCTGCGCTCGAACAGCCGCCCGGCGTAGCAGCGGCGGAACAGCGCCGCCGCCGCAGCCAGCGGACCCGGTTCCGCGGCGCGCCCGGTGCTCGCCGCCAGTGCGGCTTCGACCAGCCCGTCGATGCCGTTGCCGATCAGCGCGGCGATCCGCGGCTCGGGCAGCCGCGCATGCCCCAGCACCTCCAGCATCGCGTTCGCTGCGGCAGCGAGGTCGGGGGCGCTGTCGACGAGCGTCCCGTCGAGGTCGAAGGCGACCGCGCGAACGCGGGCGAGCAGCTTCGGCACACCGGATCGGGCATCGGCTTGCCGGCGCATCACGATTTCGCAGCTTGCTGCGCGGCGTCGCTCGTCGCCGCCGCATGCAGGCTGCGCAGCTCGGAGAGGCCCAGCCAAGGGCCGCCCACCCTCGCGGCCTGCGCCGGCGGCAGCGGATGCCCCGGATCGCCCAGGTGCGAGAGCACGAGATCGGCGGCGCCGAAATCCTCGCCCAGGGTCCATTGCGAAGGCGTCACGACCGTGCAAAGGCCCGCGGCCTTGGCCGCGCGCAGGCCGTTCGCGGAATCCTCGAAGGCGACGCAGCGTCGCGCGGGTTCGCCCAGCGTCGCCAGCGCCAGTGCATAGATGTCGGGGGCCGGCTTCTTGCGTTCGACGTGGTCGCCGCAGGCGATGCACGCGAAGCGCTGCAGCGCGTCGGCACCCAGGTGCCGCGTCAGCAGTGCGTGGACGTTCTCGGCCGTCGTCGTCGACGCGATCGCGAGCCGGATACCGGCGCTGCGCGCGTCCTCGAACAGGCGCTCGATCCCCGGCCGCAGCCGGCAGCGACCGTCGGCGATCAGCTCGGCGTAGAGCCGGGTCTTCGCGCGGTGGATCGCGGGCACGAGCTGGCGCAGGCGGGCGGACCCGGCCGCAGCCGGCAGGGTCCCGATGTAGACTGCGATGCGCTCCTTGCCGCCGGAGGTCTTCAGCAGCTCGCGGTAGAGTGGCTTTCCCCATTGCCAGTCGAGGCCGAACTCCAGGAACGCGTAGTTGAATGCCTGGCGATGCGTCTCCTCGGTGTCGGCGAGCGTTCCGTCGACGTCGAAGATCAGGGCGCCCAGGCGATCCGCGGCAGACTCCGCGCCGCTCACCCTCGCGCCGGGATCCGCAGCGCTCGTCACTTCTCGTCTCCATTGCCGAACACCCGGCTCGCCCGGATGTCGGCGGCCTCGATGGTCATCAGCGCGTCGCGCGACAGCGGCTCGCCGCGGCTCTCGAACAGACGCTTGGCCTGTCGCAGCCGCGCGCGGTCGAGCGCGTTGCGCACCGAGCGCGCATTGGCAAAATGCGGCCGCGTCCTGCGTAGCGCGATGTACTGGCGCAGGGCCAGCGCAGCGTCGTCGCTCAGCCGGTATTGCATCCTGTCCAGCATCAGCTGAGCGATTGCGAAGAGCTCGTCCCCCGAATAATCGGGAAAGTCGATGTGGTGCGCGATGCGCGACGACAGTCCCGGGTTGCTCTGGAAGAAGCGCTCCATCCGGTCCCGGTACCCGGCGAGGATCACGACCAGGTCGTCGCGCTGGTTCTCCATCACCTGCAGCAGGATCTCGATCGCCTCCTGGCCGTAGTCGCGCTCGTTCTCCGGCCGGTACAGGTAATACGCCTCGTCGATGAACAGGACGCCGCCCATGGCTTTCTTCAGCACTTCCTTGGTCTTGGGTGCGGTGTGGCCGATGTACTGGCCGACCAGGTCGTCGCGGGTGACGGCGACGAGGTGCCCCTTGCGGACGTAGCCCAGGCTGTGGAGCAGCGCGGCCATCCGCAGCGCGACCGTCGTCTTGCCGGTGCCGGGATTGCCGGTGAACGACATGTGCAGTGACGGAGCACCGGCGTCCAGTCCCAACCCCAGCGTGCGGCGCAGCCTCTCGACCAGCAACAGGGCCGCGATCTCGCGCACGCGCGTCTTGACCGGAACGAGACCGACCAGCTCGCGGTCGAGCGCGTCGAGCGTCTCGCCGACGTGCGAGTCGCGATAGAGCGCGTCGAGATCGAGCGGCGGCTGTTCCGGGGCCGACACGATGTCTGGTCCTGACATCGGTTTGCGCGGTAGTGTGCCTGGGGCGCTAGTAGCGCGCCCCTTCGGGCTTGTCGGTCGCGTAGGCGCGCGTCGTGTAGCGGATCTGGCGTCCGGCGGCCTCCTCGCGGACCAGCGCAAACCCCGGCTCGTCCTTCGGCCGGTTGACGATGAACGACAGCCGCAGCGACTCGACGCCGTGGGTCGAATCGAACGCATTGACCTTGACGTAGCAGTTCGGGAACGTGGCACGGCAGCTTTGCACCTCGCCCATGATGCCTGCAGCGTCCCTGAGGTCGAACATCGGTGCCCCGTACATGTCCCAGTAGCTGTTTCGCGGATGGGGGTCGTCGGTGTACTCGATCGACACCGCCCAGCCGTTCTTCAGGCAGTACTCGATCTGCGCGACGACCTGCTCGTCGGTGAGGTCGGGAAGGAACGAAAACGTGCCTTGGGTCAGCTTCATCGCTTGGTGTCCTCTCGGTGTCCGGTCAGGCGGCAGTCGGGGTCGGCACGAAATCCAGCGTGTCGGTGCTCGCGTAGTCGAACGTGATGTCCTTCCACGTGTCGAGGGCCGCGCGCAGCGGCACGCAATGGCGCGCCGCATTCTCGAGGATCTGCGGCCCCTCGTTCCAGATGTCGCGGCCCTCGTTGCGGGCGAGGATCATGGCCTCGAGGCCGACCCGGTTCGCGGTCGCACCGGCGGCGATGCCCATCGGGTGCCCGATCGTGCCTCCGCCGAACTGCAGCACGCTGTCCTCCCCCAGGTAGGTGATGAGCTGGTGCATCTGCCCGACGTGGATGCCGCCCGACGCCACCGGCATCACCTTGCGCAGCCCCGCCCAGTCCTGCTCGAAAAAGATTCCGCGCGTCAGGTTCACCGGGTTCGCCGGCTCGCGCAGGATGTCGTAGAAACCCTGGACCGAGTTCGGATCGCCTTCGAGCTTGCCGACGACCGTGCCCGCGTGGATGTGATCGACGCCCGCCAGTCGCATCCACTTGGAGATCACGCGGAACGAAACACCGTGCGTCTTCTGCCGCGTGTACGTCGAATGGCCAGCGCGGTGCAGGTGCAGGATCATGTCGTTCTTCCGCGCCCACTTGGACATCGACTGGATCGCCGTGTAGCCGATGACGAGGTCGATCATCACCACCACCGAGCCCAGCTCCTTCGCGAAATTCGCGCGCTCGTACATGTCCTCCATGGTGCCGGCGGTCACGTTGAGGTAATGCCCCTTGATCTCGCCCGTCGCCGCCTGCGCGCGGTTCACCGCCTCCATGCACGACAGGTAGCGGTCGCGCCAGTGCATGAACGGCTGCGAGTTGATGTTCTCGTCGTCCTTGGTGAAATCGAGCCCGCCCTTCAGCGCCTCGTAGACGACGCGGCCGTAGTTCTTGCCCGACAGCCCGAGCTTGGGCTTGACCGTCGCGCCGAGCAGCGGTCGGCCGAACTTGTCGAGGCGCTCGCGCTCGACCACGATGCCCGTCGGCGGGCCGTCGAAGGTCTTCACGTAGGCGACCGGGATGCGCATGTCCTCGAGGCGCAGCGCCTTGATCGGCTTGAAGCCGAACACGTTGCCGATGATCGATGCGGTCAGGTTGGCGATCGACCCCGGCTCGAACAGGTCGAGGTCGTAGGCGATCCACGCGAAATACTGGCCCGGCGAGCCGGGAACGGGGTCGACCTGGTAGGCCTTGGCGCGATATCGCTCGCAGGAGGTCAGCCGGTCGGTCCACACGACGGTCCAGGTCGCCGTCGACGATTCGCCCGCGACCGCCGCGGCCGCCTCCTCCGGATCGACACCCTCCTGGGGCGTGATCCGGAACAGCGCCAGGACGTCGGTGTCCTTGGGCACGTAGTCGGGTTCCCAGTAGCCCATCTGCGCATACTTGAGCACGCCGGCCCTGTAGCGCGCCGCGGCGTCCGTGATCGTCTTCGCTTCTGCGTGCGTTCCCATCGCAGCTTCTCCACGTCGGATGATCGGTGCAGGTTAGACGGCCTCTTGCATTAGTACTACTTAAAGTTTCTAATACGTTCGATAAGTTTCCCTGACAAGGAGCGATGTTGCGCCGCACAACATTGCGCCAGCTCCAGATCTTCGAAAGCGCGGCGCGCCACCTGCATTTCGGACGCGCCGCCGCCGAGATCCACCTGACGCAGCCGGCAGTGTCGCTGCAGATCAAGCAGCTCGAGGAGGAAGTCGGGCTGCCGCTGTTCGAACATGTCGGACGGCGCGTGCAGCTGACGACCGCGGGCCGCGAGGTCGCGCGCTACAGCCGCGCGGTGATGCAGCTGCTGCGCGAGGCCGACGAGGCTTTGAGCGCCCTCAAGGGCGCCGGTGGCGGCGAGCTCCACATCGCCGTCGTCAGCACGGCCAAATACTTCGCCCCCAAGCTCCTCGCCGAGTTCCGGCGCCGCAACCCGCAGGTCAAGCTGCGGCTCTCCGTCGCCAATCGCGAGGCCGTCGTGCGCGACCTTGCGGAGAACCGGATCGACCTTGCGTTGATGGGGCAGCCACCCCGGGGCATCGACACCATCGCCGCGGCCTATGCCCGGCACCCGTTGGCGATCATCGCCGCGCCGGATCACCCGCTCGCGCGCAGGCGGCGCGTCCAGTTGCGCCAGCTCGCCGGCGATACGTTCATCATCCGCGAGCCCGGGTCGGGAACGCGAAGCTCGACCGAGCGCGTGTTCGCGCAGCGCGGATTCCGTCCGGCCGAGACGATGGAAATGAGCTCCAACGAGACGATCAAGCAGGCGGTGATGGCGGGCATGGGCGTGAGCTTCCTGTCGCTGCACACGGTCGTGCTCGAGGTCGAGACCGGACGCATCGTAGTCCTCAAGGTCGCCGGCACACCGGTGATGCGCGCCTGGCACGTCGTCCATCGCGGGAAGAAGCGGCTCTCGCCTGCGGCGCTCGCGTTCAAGGCGTTCCTGCTCGAAGGCGGCGAGGAGCTGCTCGCCAAGGCGCTGGCATGAGCCGCAGGCCCGCAACCGTGATAAAAGAGCAATCTTGCGCCGCCGTGCCGCGGCCGGGAATGCCGCTGGCGAAGCGCGGGTCCGGTGCGGCCACCCCCGGCCCGATGGAGTGAGCCCGTGACGATGCGAATCCCGAAACGATCGATCGGTCTGGCCCTGGCGCTTGTGGCCGCCATGGTGTCCGCGCAGGCGCAGACGCTGCAGAAGCTCGTGTTCTCCACCGACTGGCTCGCCGAGGCGGAGCACGGCGGGTACTACCAGGCGCAGGCCGAGGGGATCTACCGCAAGTACGGTCTCGACGTGACGATCCGCATGGGCGGCCCGCAGGTGAACGGCCTGCAGCTGCTCGCCGCCGGCCAGATCGACATCGCGATGGCCGACGCGCTGCAGGTGGTGTCGGCAGTCGAGCAGGACGTGCCGGTGGTGGCGATCGCCGCGACGTTCCAGAAGAATCCGACGGTGATCATCGCGCATCCGGGCGTTCGACGCCTCGAGGATCTCAAAGGCAAGCCGATCGCGATCGGGTCCGCGAGCAACACGACGTTCTGGCCGTGGCTGCGCCAGCAGTTCGGGTTCACCGACGCCCAGAAGCGGCCGTACGGCTTTTCGGTGCAGCCATTCCTCGCCGAGCCGTCGCTGTCCCAGCAGGGATTCGTGACCTCCGAACCCTACTCGATCGAGAAGGGCGGCATCCAGCCGGTCGTGTTCCTGCTCGCCGACCGCGGCTACCCGCCGTATTCGGAGACGCTGGTGGTGACGCGATCGACGCTTGCCCGGAAGCGCGACGTCCTCGAGCGCTTCATCCGTGCCTCGGCGGAAGGCTGGAGGAGCTACCTCGCGCACCCCGCTCCCGGCAACGCGCTGATCCGCAAGGCGAACCCGGAAATGAGCGACGACCTGCTCGCCTACGGCCTGCGCAAGCTGAACGAATACGGCATCGTCGTCAATTCCGATGCGCGCAAGTTCGGGCTGCTGACCATGACCGACCCGCGCTGGCAAGCCACGTTCGATTTCCTGCATAGCGCGGGGCTCGCCAAGCCGGGCGTCGACTACGCGCGCGCGTACACGCTCGACCTCGTCAAAGCCGTGCGCGTGGTGCCGTGACGGACCCGCAGGCCCCCGGCGTCCCGGGCGCGAGGCGTGGCAGCGGCGGCTGACCTCGCCGCCGGGCCCGCCGTCGGCGCGCCGCTCGTCGAGCTCCGCGGCGTCGGCAGGACCTACGCCAACGGCACCTGCGCGCTAGAGGGCGTCGACCTCGACCTGCAACGCGGTGAGTTCCTGACCCTGGTCGGACCCTCGGGCTGCGGCAAGTCCACGCTGCTCAACCTGATCGCCGGCCTCGCGCGTCCGTCGTCGGGACGGATCAC
>JAGXBK010000079.1 GCA_018971195.1 Betaproteobacteria bacterium | reverse complement strand
GGGTCTTCGCACACGAACTGCGCGCAGAGCTGGTGACTATGATCGAGTCCGGGGCGCGTCCCGTACCGCCGCAGGACTGGGCGCAGCGCTCGCGCTTCGCCAAGGGACTGTCGTGGATCGCCTATGGCGTCGTCCGCGTGGCGATGGGCGTTCTGCGCTACGGCGGCGACGAATGGTGGCGCAGCGGGTGGCCGCAGCGCTAAATTGACCGGATATTGCGGCTTCGCCACGATCTATGCGCCACCGCTCGAGCTCCTTGCCACTGCCCGCCGACAGCGCGACGCCGCGAACGCGTCGCGGCGACTGGCAGACGATCCGCACGCTGCTGCCCTATCTCTGGGAGTACCGCGTGCGGGTGTCCGTGGCGCTGACGTGCCTCGTCATCGCCAAGCTCGCGAACGTCGGGGTGCCGCTGGTGATGAAGCGGATCGTCGACAGCCTCGATCAGCGCACGGCGATCCTGGCGGTTCCGCTCGCGCTGCTGGTTGCGTACGGCCTGCTTCGGCTGTCGACGACCCTCTTCACCGAATTGCGCGAGTACCTCTTCGCCAAGGTAACGCAGCGTGCGGTGCGCAAGATCGGGCTCAAGGTGTTCCGCCACCTGCACGCGTTGTCGCTGCGCTTCCACCTGGGGCGACAGACCGGCGGGCTGACGCGCGACGTCGAGCGTGGGCAGCGCGGCATCTCGGCGCTGATCAGCTTCACGCTGTTCTCGATCCTCCCGACGCTGGTCGAGATCGCACTGGTGTCGGGAATCCTGATCGAGCGCTACGACTGGACGTTCATGGCGATCACCGCCGTGGCGCTCGTGATCTACATCTTCTTCACGGTGACGATCACCGAGTGGCGCACGCATTTCAGACGCGAGATGAACGAGCTCGACTCCAAGGCCAACACGCGGGCGATCGACAGCCTGCTGAACTACGAGACGGTCAAGTATTTCGGCAACGAGGAATGGGAGGCGACGCGCTACGATGAAAGCCTGCAGCGCTGGGAGAAGGCGGCCGTCAGGAGCCAGACGTCGCTGTCGGCGCTCAATGTCGGGCAGAGCGCGATCATCGCGGTCGCGGTGGCGCTGATCATGTGGCGCGCGACGGTCGGCGTGGTCGCCGGCAAGATGACCATCGGCGACCTGGTGCTGGTCAACGCGTTCATGATCCAGCTCTACATCCCGCTCAATTTCCTCGGGGTGCTCTATCGCGAGATCAAGCAGGCGCTGGCTGACATGGAGCGTCTGTTTCGCCTGGTTGGCGAGAACGCCGAGATCACCGACCGGCCGGGGGCGCCGCCGCTCGCCACCCGCGGGGCCGCGGTCCGCTTCGAGCACGTCGACTTCGCCTACGAGCCGAACCGGCAGATCCTGCACGATGTGACGTTCTCGATCCCAGCCGGGCACAACGTGGCGGTCGTGGGCCCGTCGGGATCGGGCAAGTCGACCTTGGCGCGGCTGCTCTATCGCTTCTACGACGTCACCGGCGGTCGCATCGTCATCGACGGGCAGGACCTGCGCGACGTGCAGCAGTCGACGCTGCGCGAAGCGATCGGCATCGTGCCGCAGGACACGGTACTGTTCAACGACTCCATCGAGTACAACATCGCCTACGGCCGGCCCGGCGCATCGCACGACGACGTGGTGCAGGCGGCACGCCTTGCGCAGATCCACGATTTCGTCGCCCGGCTCCCCGAGGGCTACCAGACACCGGTGGGCGAGCGCGGGCTGAAGCTCTCCGGGGGTGAGAAGCAGCGGGTCGCGATCGCGCGGGCGATCCTGAAGAATCCGGCGATCCTGATCTTCGACGAGGCGACTTCCGCCCTCGACTCCAAATCCGAGAAGGCGATCCAGGCCGAGTTGAAGCAGATCGCACGCGACCGGACGACCCTGACCATCGCGCATCGCCTGTCGACGATCGTCGATGCCGACGAGATCCTGGTGCTCGAGCATGGCCGGATCATCGAGCGCGGCACGCACGCGGCGCTGCTCGAGGCCGACGGTGCCTATTCGAGAATGTGGCGCCTGCAGCAGGACGAGCGGCGCTCGGATGCGGGGGAGGGCGTGGGCGCCAGGGATCCGGTCGAGGAACCCCCGGAAGCCAATGGCGGCGCCCTGCGGGAGCCCAACGCCGCGCCGGCGGCGGCCGCCGCCGCAACAGTCCGAGGGGCCTTGTAGCCTACTTCTTCGAGAAGACTGTTGACTCGCCGCCCGGGCGCGTGCGATAACGCCCTGGAAAATTCTGAGATTCTTGCTGATGAAGCGACTGCTACCTGTTGTTTTTGCGAGTCTTGTCGCGGCCCACGCTTGGGCGACCCCCACGACGCCCGATCCCGCGCGCCTGAAGCTCGGCTCGGCGAACGCGCTGGTGATCGACGCCGAATCGGATCGCCCGATCTATGCGAAGGCGGCAGACGATGTGACGCCGATCGCGTCGGTGACCAAGTTGATGACGGCAATGGTCGTTCTCGACGCGAATCAGCCGATGGACGCGCCGATCGAGATCGACAAGGACGATATCGATTACCTGAAGGGCAGCCACTCGCGGCTCGGAATGGGCGCGACCCTGTCGCGGCGCGAGATGCTGCGCCTCGCGCTGATGTCGTCCGAGAACCGCGCCGCATCGTCGCTCGCGCGGTATTACCCGGGAGGCACTGTCGCCGCGGTCGCCGCGATGAACCGCAAGGCGGCCGAGCTCGGCATGACGCATACGCATTACGCGGATCCCACAGGGTTGTCACCGCAGAACGTGTCGACGGCCGTCGACCTCGCCAAGCTCGTCCAGACCGCGGCGACGTATCCGCTGATCCGCCAGTTCACGACGACCCCCGAGCATTCGGTCGAGATCAACCCGACCGGCCGGACGCTGGGATTCCTCAACTCGAACGCCCTGGTGCGCGGACATGCCTGGGACATCATGTTGCAGAAGACCGGCTACATCAACGAAGCCGGTCGCTGTGTCGTCATGCTGGTGAACATCGCCAGCAAGCCGTTCGTGATCGTGCTGCTCGATTCGTTTGGCAAGTACACGCGGATCGCTGATGCGCAGCGCGTCAAGTACTGGCTGGAGACGGGCAGGACGCTGGCGCTGGGCAGACCCAGGCGCGTCCATGTCGTAAAGGTCAGGAACGCGCACGTCAAGGCGCGCCATGTCGCGCGCTCGAGCACCAAGCCGCGGTTCATCGCAACCGTCGCCAACACCCGCCGCTGATCAGCCGTTCCTGGAACGGCCCCCACGCTTGCGGCTGGCGCCGCTGCGCTGCCCCCGGAGGGGGCGGGAATTCGCGCCTTGGGACGGCCCGGCGGCGCTCATGTCGAGCGGCGGTGCTGCTCGTAGAGTTCCTTCGCATGTGCGCGTGTCTTGGACGTGATCGCGCTGCCCGCGAGCATTCGCGCCAGTTCGTCGATCCTCGCCGTCGCTGCGAGCAGCGCGAGTTCGCTCGCCACCTGCTCGCCGTCGCCGGTCTTGGCGACGCGAAAATGGTGGTCGGCATGCGCGGCGACCTGGGGCAGGTGGGTCACGCATAGCACCTGGCGGCGCGTCCCGAGCGCCTGCAGCATCCGGCCCACGGTTGCGGCGACCGGACCCCCGATGCCAGTGTCGACCTCGTCGAAGACCAGCGTCGGGATATCGCCGACATCGCTCGCTGCGACGTGGATCGCCAATGCCACGCGCGCGAGCTCGCCGCCCGAGGCTACGTGGGAGAGTGGGCCGACGGGTTGCTTCGGATGCGTCGCGATGCGGAACTCGACGCTCTCGCGCCCATGGCTCGTCGGCGCGCTCTCGGGGCTCAGCGCGATCTCCAGGCGGCCGCCCGCCATCGCGAGCTCGTGCATGGTCGTGCTCACCCGCGCCGACAGCGATTTGGCCGCGGCCTTGCGTCCCTCGCCCAGCTTGCGCGCCAGCGCGTCGTAACGGGCGAGTGCCTCGTCGACGGCGTTCGCCAGCGCGGCCGCGTCGGTGGCCTCGTCGAGATCCTTCAGGCGTTGCGCGGTCGCCTCCTGCAGCGACGGCAGGTCTTCGGGGCGGATGCGGTGCTTGCGCGCCAGGTCGTGGATCGCGCCCAGTCGGGCCTCGACGCGTGCAAGCTCCCGGGGATCGAGGTCGAGGCGCCGCTGGTAATCGCGCAGCGCGCGCGCGGCCTCGTCGAGCTGGATCGCTGCCGGGGAGACGAGATCGACGATGGCGGCAAGCGTCGGGTCGAATTGCGCCGCCTGGGTCAGTCGGTGAATCAGCTGCGCGATTCGCGTCGCCAGCGCGTCGTCGCCGTCGGAGAGGGCGATCGATGCCTGCGTCGTCGCGTCGATCAAGCCTGCAGCGTTGGCGAGACGCCGCTGCGCCGCTGCGAGCTCGTCCCATTCGCCGGGTGTCAACGCGAGGGCAGCGAGATCGCGCTGGCGATCGGCGAGACGCTCGCGCTCTTCCGCCATGGCGCGCGCATTGGCCGCCGCCGCGTCGCGCCGCTCGACCGCATCGCGCCAGGCGCGCCAGGCCACCGCGACCTCGGCTGCGAGCGGCGCGAGCCTGCCGTAGCCATCCAGCAGGTCGCGCTGGGCGCCGGCGCCCGCCAGCGCCTGGTGCGCATGCTGGCCGTGCAGGTCGAGCAGTAGCGCGCCCACTTCTGCAAGCTGCGCGAGCGTCGCCGGCCGGCCGTTGATCCACGCACGGCTCTTGCCCTGCGCGTCCAGCACGCGGCGCAGCAGCAGCTCGGTGCCGGATTCGAGCTCGTGCGCGGCGAGCCAGTCGCGCGCGGCGGGCTGCGCTTCGACATCGAAGGCCGCCGCGAGCTCGGCACGCGCCGCCCCCGGCCTCAGCTGGCGCAGCTCGAAGCGGTCGCCCAGCAACAGCGCGAGCGCGTCGAGGAGGATCGACTTCCCGGCACCCGTTTCGCCGGTGAGAACCGAGAAGCCGGCGTCGAACTCGACGTCCAGCGCGTCGACGACCACGAAGCTACGTATCGACAGCAGGCGCAGCATGCGGTCAGCGGCGACGCTTTCCGCAGCCATCGCCGGCCCGCGGCGTGGGAGCACGCGTCATCGCGGCGCACCGCCGGGATTGAGCCGCTCCGGCGTCTCGCTCCAGTGCAGCTTCTGTCGCAGCATCGCGAAGTAGTCGTACTGCTCGGGATGCAGGAAGCGCGCCGTGTGCGGCGCACGCCGCATCGTTACGCGGTCGCCTTCGGCGAGATCGAAATTCGCCTGCCCGTCGCAGTGGACGGCTGCATCGCGTCCGCGGCTGACGCTGATTGCGATCGTCGCGCTGTCGGGCACCGCGATGGGCCGGTGGGTCAGCGCGTGCGGCGCGACGGGGACCAGCGCGAATGCGGGCACTGCCTGCGCGATGATCGGGCCGCCCGTCGACAGTGCGTACGCCGTCGACCCGGTGGGTGTGGCCACGATCACGCCATCGGCGCGCATCGCGTAGACGAAGCGGCCGTCGATCTCCACGACGCATTCGATCATCGAGCCGAGTCCGCCGCGGTTGACGACGACCTCGTTCAAGGCGAGCGCCTCGGCGCGGGTGCCGTCGCCGCGCAAGACGGTTGCGGTAATCAGCGTGCGCCGCTCCTCGACATGGCGGCCGTCGAGCATCGCGCCGAGGGTCAGCTCGACTTCCGCCATCGGGATGTCGGTCAGGAACCCGAGCCGGCCCAGGTTCACGCCGATCAGCGGCACGCCATGGGGGGCCAGCGTGCGGGCGACCGACAGCATCGTCCCATCGCCGCCGAGCACGATGGCGAGATCGGTGGCGCCGCGCAGCGCCTCGTCGGCGAGAACGGGTGCTTCCTGCGCGCCGACGAACCGGGCGGTCTCCGCACCGAGCGCCACGGTGTGCCCGCGTCGGCGCAGGAAGCCGGCAATGCGGTCCAGCGGCTCGATGATCGCCGGGTCGCCGGGACGGCCGACCAGCGCCACCCGGGCGAAACGCGACGGGCACGAGCGTGCCGGGGCGGAGCTTGCGGGGGAGGAGGCGGGCATCCGGCGATTAAACCATAGGGGGGCTGCCGCACGGGGTCGTCCGCATGGCCGGTGGAAGCCGCCCGGCGGCCCCCGGCGACGATTGCGCAACGCACGGTAAACTATCGGCACGGCGGGCGCCGTGACGGCGCCGCCGCCGATGAATGGCCATGCTGGATCCTCGCGCCCAACACCTGCTGAAGACGCTCGTCGAGCGCTACATCGCCGAAGGGCAGCCGGTCGGCTCGCGTGCGCTTTCCCGGCATTCGGGGCTCGAATTGTCGCCGGCGACGGTGCGCAACGTGATGGCGGACCTCGAGGAGCTTGGTTTCATCACCAGCCCGCACACGTCGGCCGGGCGGGTGCCGACCCCGCGCGGCTACCGGTTCTTCGTCGACAGCCTGATGGTCGTGAAGCCGCTCGAGCAGGTCGAGATCCACCGGCTCGAAGGCGAGTTGAGCGCCGATCGGCCACAGCAGATCGTCAGCACCGCGGTCTCGCTGCTCTCGCAGCTGACCCAGTTCGCGGGCGTCATCGTGACGCCCAGGCGTCGCGACGCGGCATTCCGGCACATCGAGTTCCTGCGTCTCTCCGAGAAGCGCGTGCTTCTGATCGTCGTCACCCCGGACGGCGACGTGCAGAACAGCATCCTGCATACGGAGCGCAGCTACACGCCGTCGCAGCTCGTGGAGGCGACGAACTTCTTCAACCAGAATTTCGCCGGCCAGCCGCTGACGGCGATCCGCGGGCGCCTCGCCGATGAATTGCGCGCGCTACACGACGATATCGCCGGCCTGATGAAGGCGGCAGTCGATGCCGGCGAGGGCGCGCTGGCAGAGGGCGAGGCACTCGTCGTCACCGGCGAGCGCAACCTGCTCCACGCCGACGATCTCGCGTCGAACATGCAGCGCCTGCGTCGTTTGTTCGACCTGTTCGAGCAGAAGACTTCGCTGCTGCACCTGCTCGACGTGTCGCAGCGCGCGCAGGGCGTGCAGATCTACATCGGCGAGGAATCCGGCCTGGTGCCCCTCGACGACTGCAGCGTCGTCACGGCGAGCTACGAGGTGGGCGGCCAGGTGATCGGCACGCTGGGGGTCATCGGGCCGACGCGCATGGCCTACGAGCGAGTCATTCCGATCGTCGACGTCACTGCCAAGCTGCTGTCGAACGCGCTCGCTCGCGAGCTCGGCGACGATTGACTCGCGTCGTCGGGCGCCCGGGTCCACAACCTCCGCGATCCGAAGGCGCACATCGGTCGGTCCATGTCCTACCGCCCCGAGCCCGCGTTTTCGCATGAGCGCGTCGCACGCACCGGCGTGCTGCTGGTCAACCTCGGCACACCGGAGGCGCCGACCGCAGCCGCGGTTCGGCGCTACCTGGCCGAGTTCCTGAGCGATCCGCGCGTCGTCGAGATTCCACGCATCGTCTGGTGGCCGCTGTTGCACGGTCTCATCCTGCGCACGCGGCCGTCGAAATCGGCCGAGCGGTACGCGAAGATCTGGACTCGCGACGGGTCGCCGCTCGCCGTCCACACGGCCAAGCAGAAAGTCCTGCTGTCGGGCTGGCTCGGCCAGCGGCTCAAGGAGCGGGGGCTTCCCGCCGACCTCTGCGTCGTCGACTACGCGATGCGCTACGGCGCGCCATCGGTCGGCAGCGTCATCGATCGCCTGCGTGCGGCCGGCTGCGCGCGGATCCTGGTCGTCCCGATGTACCCGCAATACGCGGCCAGCACGACGGCCTCGGTCGTCGATGCGGTCGCCGCCCACGTCGCACGGATCCGGCGCGTGCCCGGTCTCCGGTTCATCGACACCTTCCACGATGACCCCGGTTATATTGCGGCGCTGGCCCAGGCGGTCAACGACTACTGGACGCGGCACGCGCGCCCCGAGCACCTGGTGCTGTCGTTCCACGGGGTCCCGCGTGCGACCCTCGACCGGGGAGACCCCTACCACTGCCATTGCCACGCGACGGCCCGGCTGCTGGCGAGGGAACTGGGACTCGAGTCCAGGCAATGGTCGATCGCCTTCCAGTCGCGCTTCGGCCGGGCACGTTGGCTGACCCCGTACACGTCGGACACCCTTGTCGCGCTCGGCAAGGCGGGGACCCGCCGGGTCGATGTCTTCTGCCCGGGGTTCGCCGCCGATTGCCTTGAGACCCTCGAGGAGATCGCCATCGAAGGCAAGGCGACGTTCGCCGGGGCGGGAGGGGGCGAGTTCCATGTGATTCCCTGCCTCAACGAGCACCCGCGCTGGATCTCGGCACTGACCGACCTGGTGCTCGCCAATCTGGAGGGTTGGCTTGCGCCGCCGCCCGATGCTGCCCAGCGGGAGACGATCCAGCTCCGGGCCAAGGCGCTGGGGGCCAAGGCCTAGCCGGGCAACGGCGAGGAGACACAAAAAAAACAGGGACGGACCACGTTTTCTGCCGGAAAACGTGGTCCGTCCCTGTTTTTCCTCCCTTGAATTCATCGGTGCTGGCCCCAGATGTCGTCGGTCAGTTACGCCGCTCGCGACCCATTCCAATGACCGCCTCCGACCCTTACAGCCAGGACGCCCCGTCCGACCTCCAGTCCCCGCCGCCAGCAACCGCGGGCGATCTCCAGGCAGCCGCCGATCACGATCCGGAGGACCCGCTCCGCAAGGCCTTGGCCGAGGCCGCCGAGATGAAGGACGCCTGGATGCGCGCACGGGCGGAGACCGACAACGTGCGTCGCCAAGCCCAGGCCGACGTGGCCAAGGCGTACAAGTACGCGATCGAGAAATTCGCAGGCGACCTGCTGGCGGTGAAGGACGCGCTCGAGCAGACCCTGGTCGCCAAGGCGTCGGTATCGGCCGAGACGCTGCGCGCGGGGGCCGAGCTGACGCTGAAGAGCCTCGCGGCCGCCTTCGCGCGCGCGGGGATCTCGGAGATCGATCCCGTGGGCCAGAAATTCGACCCCCACTCCCATCAGGCGATGCAGGCGGTCGAGAGCGACCAGGCGCCCAACACCGTCGTCACGGTGTTCCAGAAGGGTTACTTGATCAACGACCGCGTGCTGCGACCGGCGCTGGTGACGGTTGCCAGGGCCCGTGAGTCCGGGTCTGGCGTCGACACCGACACCGACACTGACACCGACGAACGGCCCGCGTGAATGCGCCCCCACTGGTTGATTCGAGCCCGCCCAGTCCCAATTTTCATGGGCAGTTCCTTCCTTTAGCGGCACGGAGACTTTTCAAATGAGCAAAATAATCGGCATCGACCTCGGGACCACGAACAGTTGCGTCGCCGTCATGGAGGGCGGTCAGCCCAAGGTAATCGAGAACTCGGAAGGCGCCCGCACGACGCCCTCGGTCGTCGCCTACGCCGACGACGGGGAAATCCTGGTCGGCGCCCCGGCCAAGCGGCAGGCGGTCACCAACGCCAAGAACACCGTGTACGCGGTCAAGCGCCTGATCGGCCGTCGCTTCGAGGAAAAGGAAGTGCAGAAGGACATCAACCTGATGCCCTACCGGATCGTCAAGGCCGACAATGGCGACGCCTGGGTCGAGGAGCGCGGCAAGAAGATCGCGCCGCAGCAGGTCTCGGCCGAGGTGTTGCGCAAGATGAAGAAGACCGCCGAGGACTACCTCGGCGAGGAAGTGACCGAGGCGGTCATCACCGTGCCGGCGTACTTCAACGACTCGCAGCGCCAGGCGACCAAGGATGCCGGGCGCATCGCCGGTCTCGAGGTCAAGCGCATCATCAACGAGCCGACGGCGGCCGCGCTGGCTTTCGGCCTCGACAAGCGGGAAGGCGACCGCAAGATCGCGGTCTACGATCTGGGCGGGGGCACCTTCGACATTTCGATCATCGAGATCGCGAACGTCGAGGGTGAGCACCAGTTCGAGGTGCTGTCGACCAACGGCGACACGTTTCTGGGCGGCGAGGACTTCGACCAGCGGATCATCGAGTACATCGTCAGCGAGTTCAAGAAGGACCAGGGCGTCGACCTCAAGAACGACGTCCTCGCGCTGCAGCGCCTGAAGGAAGCCGCCGAGAAGGCGAAGATCGAGCTTTCCAGCTCGCAGCAGACCGAGATCAACCTGCCGTACGTGACCGCCGACGCGTCGGGTCCGAAGCATCTTTCGATCAAGATCACGCGCGCCAAGCTCGAGTCGCTGGTCGATGACCTGATCGAGCGTACGATCGAGCCCTGCAAGACCGCGATCAAGGACGCGGGCGTATCGCTTTCCGACATCAGCGACGTGATCCTGGTCGGTGGCCAGACCCGCATGCCCAAGGTGCAGGACACCGTCAAGGCGATCTTCGGCAAGGACCCGCGCAAGGACGTGAACCCGGACGAGGCGGTCGCGGTGGGTGCTGCGATCCAGGCGTCGGTGCTGGCCGGCGAGCGCAAGGACGTGCTGCTGCTCGATGTGACGCCGCTGTCGCTGGGCATCGAGACGCTGGGCGGCGTCATGACCAAGCTGATCCAGAAGAACACGACCATCCCGACCAAGGCGACGCAGGTCTTCTCGACTGCCGATGACAACCAGGGGGCGGTGACGATCCACGTGCTGCAGGGCGAACGCGAGCGCTCGTCGGGCAACAAGAGCCTCGGCCAGTTCAATCTCGAGGGCATTCCCCCGGCACCGCGCGGCATGCCGCAGATCGAGGTCACATTCGACATCGACGCCAACGGCATCCTGCACGTATCGGCGAAAGACAAGGCGACGGGCAAGGAAAACAAGATCACCATCAAGGCGAACTCGGGCTTGACCGAGGACGAGATCCAGCGGATGGTCAAGGACGCCGAGGCCCACGCCGAGGAAGATCGCAAGCTGATGGAAGTCGTGCAGGCGCGTAACGGCCTGGACGGGCTGGTGCACAGCGTCAAGAAGTCTCTCGCTGAATACGGCGACAAGGTCGGCGCCGACGAGAAGGCCAAGATCGAAGCCGCCGTGAAGGACGCCGAAGAGCTCCTGAAGGACAAGGATGCGGGCAAGGAAGCCCTCGAGGCGAAGGCCGAGGCGCTCGCCACCGCGTCGCAGAAGCTCGGTGAAGCGATGTACGCGCAGGCGCAAGCCGCTCAGGGAGGTGCAGGCGCGGGTGCAGGCCAGGGACCTTCGGGTGAGGGGCCCGCGGGCCAGGGTGCCGGATCCAGGGGTGGAGACGAGAAAGTCGTCGATGCCGAGTACACGGAGGTGAAGGATCGCAAGTAAGCATGTTCCGTCGCGTTGATTGCCAGCGCATCTGCGACAATTGGCGCGCGACGGAATAGGTGGCCGAGTTCAACGCGGCGCCGCGGGGGCCGGTTAGCTCGGCCGTCTTGCATCGCAGCCGCGCTCGTCTCGCGCCGGGGGCCAGTCGATTTGCGCTGGGGCACCCCGGTCGTATCGCCTCGGGAAGTTTCGTATTCGGTGAGCATTGAGCATTCGCGCCCGCTCCCGCTGCAGCCGGTCGTTGGCGGCGCCGGAACCGGCATGCGGCAGGGGAGCCGCCTGATCATCCATGTCCAAACGCGATTTCTACACGATCCTCGGCGTCAATCGCGACGCCTCCGAAGACGAGATCAAGAAGGCTTATCGCAAGCTCGCGATGAAGCACCACCCGGACCGCAATCCGGGTGACAAGCAATCCGAGGACAAATTCAAGGAGGCGAAGGAAGCGTACGAAATCCTGACGGATTCGCGCAAGCGCGCCGCCTACGACCAGTTCGGGCACGCCGGCGTCGATCCTTCGATGGGCTTCGGTGCCGGCGCGGCGGGTTCCCGGGGCGGTGAGGGCTTCGGCGGATTTGCCGATGCCTTCGGCGACATCTTCGGGGAGATCTTCGGCCAGCAGCGCGGCCGGGGAGGCGGCAGCGGCATGTACCGTGGCGCCGACCTGCGCTACAACCTCGAATTGTCCCTGGAGGAGGCCGCGCGCGGCGCCGAGATCAAGATCCGCATTCCGACGATGGACGAATGCGGCGCCTGCCACGGCAGCGGCGCCCGACCCGGGACGCAGCCGAAGACTTGCTCGACCTGTCACGGCCGCGGCGAGGTCCGCGTCTCGCAGGGGTTCTTCTCGATCCAGCAGACCTGCCCGCAGTGCCACGGCACCGGCAAGATCGTCGCCGAGCCCTGCCCCGATTGTCATGGCGCCGGACGCACCAAGAAGCACAAGACGCTGTCGGTGAAGATCCCCGCCGGTGTCGACCAGGACGATCGGATCCGCCTGACGGGCGAGGGCGAAGCCGGAATGAACGGCGGACCGCCCGGGGACCTTTATGTCGTCATCGGACTCAAGCCGCACGCGGTGTTCCAGCGCGAGGGTGCCGACCTGCATTGCGAGATGCCGATCAGCTTCGCCACGGCGGCGCTGGGCGGCGAAATCGAAATCCCGACCCTCGACGGCCAAGCCAAGCTGAAGATTCCCGCGGAAACGCAGACCGGGCAGGTGTTCCGCCTGAAGAACAAGGGGATTCGTCCGGTGCGTGGCTCAGTGACCGGCGATCTCTACTGTCACGTGTCGCTCGAGACACCGGTCAAGTTGACGCCCAGGCAGCGAGAGCTCCTGCGCGAGTTCGAGTCGATTATCCAGCAGAATCCCGACGCGCATAGTCCGCGCGCGAAGAACTGGTTCGACCGCGTCCGGGAATTCTTCGGCACCTGAAAACGGGGTTGGGAACAATGGGGTCAGCGGAAAAATGGCGGAAAAAATGGGGTCAGAGCTGCGGAAAAAATGGGGTCAGAGCTATATTAGTGAAATCGCGTCGTTGCAACGA
>JAGXBK010000252.1 GCA_018971195.1 Betaproteobacteria bacterium | reverse complement strand
TCAGAGCTGTAATACTTTAGCTAGACACCCTTGCTTACCACACACCGAGCAGAGTATTACAGCTCTGACCCCATTTTCGCTGACCCCATTTTCGCTGACCCCATTTTCGCTGACCCCATTTTCGTCAGGGCTTGTCGCGCAGCAGGCGGATGAGGCTGGACGTGTCCCAGCGGCCGCCTCCGCGCGCCTGGAGCCGCGAGTACATCTGGTCGACGAGCGCGGTCGCGGGCAGCGCGGCACCGTTCGCGCGCGCCTCGTCGAGGCAGATGCCGAGGTCCTTGCGCATCCAGTCGACGGCGAAGCCGAAATCGAACTTGTCCGCGACCATGGTCTTGCCGCGATTCTCCATCTGCCACGATTGCGCAGCGCCCTTGCTGATCACGTCGAGAACGAGCTCCGCGTCGAGGCCCGCGCGCTGCGCGAAATTGATGCCCTCGGACAGCGCCTGCACCAGCCCCGCGATGCAGATCTGGTTGACCATCTTCGTGAGCTGCCCGGCGCCGGGCGCACCCATCAGCGTGACCGCGCGCCCGTAGTGGGCGAGCACGTCCTTCGCCTGGACGAAAGTCGCGGCGTCGCCGCCGACCATGATCGTCAGCTTGCCGTTCTCGGCACCTGCCTGGCCGCCCGACACCGGCGCGTCGAGGAACGCGACGCCGCGCCCCGTCGCCACCGTGTGGATCTCTCGCGCGACCTTGGCCGAGGCGGTCGTGTGGTCGACGAGGATCGAGCCCTTGCGCATCGTCGTCAGCGCCGCGTTGGCGACGTCGCGCACGTCGTTGTCGTTGCCCACGCACATCATGACGACGTCGGCGTCGCGCGCCGCGTCCGCGGGGGTGGCCGCCGCGCGGCCGCCGAATTGTGCGACCCATGCCCCGGCCTTGGCCGCCGTCCGGTTGTAGACGGTGACGGCGTGACCGGCCTTGGCGAGGTGCCCGGCCATCGGATAGCCCATGACGCCCAGCCCCAGGAAAGCGAGTTTCTTGCTGCTCATGCCACCTCCGTTCGAATCGAATATCCGGGACGCGAAAACCGGGGACGGACGCGAAAACCGGGGACGCACCACGTTTTCCCTGGGGAAAATGAAGTGCGTCCCCGGTTTCCGTTGCAGTGAAAACGTGGTCCGTCCCTGATTTTAAACGTGGTGCGTCCCCGGTTTCGCGTCCCCGGTTTCGGGGGTTCAGGCGAGCGATGCACGCGCGGCCGCGATCGCGGCACGAACCTGGCGTGGCGACGTGCCCCCCGGATGATCGCGGCTGTGCACCGATCCTTCGAGCGTCAGCACGTCGAACACGTCGGCGTCGATCAGCGGCGAGAAGCCTCGCAGGTCGGCAAGCGGAAGTTTGGCGAGATCGCACTGCCGACGCTCGGCTTCGCGCACCGCGCGCGCCACGGCCGCGTGAGCGTCGCGGAACGGAAGACCCTTGCGCACCAGGTAGTCGGCGAGGTCGGTCGCCGTCGCAAAGCCCTCGCGCGCAGCGTCACGCATTCGATCGACGTTCGCCGCCAGCCCCGTCGCGACCAGGTCGGTCATGATGGCCAGCGTGTCGGCCAGCGTGTCGACGGTGTCGAACAGCGGCTCCTTGTCCTCCTGGTTGTCCTTGTTGTAGGCGAGCGGCTGCGCCTTCATCAGCACCAAGAGTGCAGTCAGCGCGCCGATGACCCGCGCGCTCTTGCCGCGCACCAGTTCGGGAACGTCGGGATTCTTCTTCTGCGGCATGATCGAGCTGCCGGTGCAGAAGCGGTCGGCCAGGGTGATGAAGCCGAAGCGGGGTGTCGACCACAGCACGAGCTCCTCTGCGAAGCGCGACAGGTGCACGGCCACGAGTGCCGCGGCGGCCTCGAATTCGATCGCGAAATCGCGGTCCGACACCGCATCGATGGAGTTGGGAGCGAGTCCCTCGAAACCGAGCTCGCGCGCGACCGAATCGCGGTCGATCGGGAAGCTCGTGCCGGCGAGCGCAGCGCTGCCCAGCGGCAGGCGGTTGACGCGCCGCCGACAGTCGGCGAAGCGCTCCAGGTCGCGTGCGAGCATCGCGTCGTAGGCCATCAGGTAATGGCCGAAGGTGACCGGCTGCGCGACCTGCAGGTGGGTGAAGCCGGGCATGATCGTGTCGGCGTGCCGGTCGGCGAGGTCGATGAGGGCGCGTCGCAGCGCTTTGATCTGCGCCGAAAGCGCGTCGATCTGGCCGCGCAGCCACAGCCGCAGGTCGGTCGCGACCTGGTCGTTGCGTGAGCGCGCCGTATGCAGCCGCTTGCCGGCGTCGCCCACCAATTCGGTCAGGCGTTTCTCGATGGCCAGGTGGACGTCCTCGTCGGCGAGCTTCCACGCGAATTCGTCGCGCCCGATCTCCCCGGAAATCGCCGCCAGCCCGCGCTCGATGGCGTCGAGATCGGCTTTCGACAGGGTCCCGACGCCTGCGAGCATGCGCGCATGGGCGAGCGATCCTGCGATGTCGACGGCGGCCAGCCGCTGGTCGAAACGGATCGAGGCGTTGAAGCGCCGCATGCGCTCGGACATCGGTTCCGC
>JAGXBK010000078.1 GCA_018971195.1 Betaproteobacteria bacterium | reverse complement strand
GAAATGCTCGGTCAGGAATGGAATCATCTTCTGCGCAACGCGGGGGTCAACCGGCGTGGTCGCGGAATAATCGAGATAGATGGGCAGTTTCATGGGGGTCCCGGGCTTGGGCCCGTATCCGGAGTCTCAGGCGGCGGTCACGGGCTCGGGCGACGCGGCGCTGCCCGCAGGGTGGCGGTGATCCTGCAAGACGGCGTGCTCGCCGCCTCGCGGTTGGCGCTGCTGGCGGACCAGGTCGGCCAGCGTGACCGACCGCAGGTAATTGAAGATGTGGGCGTTGAGCCCCGCCCACAACTCGTGCGTCATGCAGCGGCGATCGTCGAGACAGTTCTCGAGTCCCCCGCATTGCGTCGCGTCGATCGGCTCGTCGACGGCGAGGATCACGTCGGCTACCGTCACCGTTTCCGCGTCCCGCGCGAGGTTGTAGCCACCGCCGGGACCGCGCACGCTCTCGACCATGCCATGGCGGCGCAGCTTGCCGAACAGTTGCTCCAGATACGATAGCGAGATCCTCTGGCGCTCGGAGATCGCCGCAAGCGTCACCGGCCCCCGCACGCCGTGCATGGTCACGTCGATCATCGCCGTCACGGCGAACCGTCCCTTGGTCGTCAGGCGCATGGTTTTATCCGCTCGACCGGATGGGTTGTCCCTGCGACAACCGCCGCCGATCACAGCGTGATTCTATAATACCCGAACGATTTAGTCAACTAAAAGCCCGACAAGTTCACTCAAGCATCTTGTTGATCTTGCCCGGATCGAAGGCATCGGCGACGGCCTTGGCCTCGCCGCATTCGACGCCGTCGTGCTGGAGCTGGACGACCAGCCGGTTGAGGCGCTCGTCGGTTGCCGCCGCGTGGTCGAGCAGCTGGTGGATCGCCTGGACGATCGGGTCGTTCATGTCGGACGTAATTGCGTACGACGAGAAGCCTATCTTGGCCGCCTGCGCTTCGCGCCGGTCCTGATCCTCCGGGGTGGCGACGCGGGCGGGGATTCCGACGGCCGTCGCCCCGGGCGGCACATCGCGCACGACGACGGCATTGGAACCGATCTTGGCGCCGTCGCCGATCAGAATCGGCCCCAGGACCTTGGCCCCGGCGCCGATGACCACCCCGCGCCCGAGCGTTGGATGACGCTTGCCCTTGTTCCACGACGTCCCGCCCAGCGTCACGCCGTGATAGAGCGTGCTGTCGTCCCCGATCTCGGCGGTCTCGCCGATGACGATGCCCATGCCGTGGTCAATGAAAACGCGGCGCCCGATCGTCGCGCCGGGATGGATTTCGATCCCGGTCAGCCAGCGGCCCCAGTGGGCGAGCCAGCGCGCGAGCCAGCGCAGGCGCAGGCGCCACAGGCGGTGGACAACCGCACGATGCCAGACCAGGGCATGCAGGCCCGGATAGCAGGTCAGCACCTCCCAGACGCTGCGCGCGGCTGGATCGCGGTCGAATACCGCCCTGACGTCTTCGCGTAAACGGTCGAACATCATCGAATTATGCCAGTGCCCGACGTCGGTCACCGCGACTCCTCGCGCCGGACGCAGGCTGCGTCGACACGCGTGAGGATGCCCCGCAGGATGTTCACCTCGTCGCGCTCGAGCCCGGTGCGCGCGAACAGTCGCCGCAGGCGCTGCATCAGCCGGCGCGGCCGCTGCGGGTCGAGAAAGCGCAGGTCTGCCAGCGTGCGCTCGGCGTGCGCATGCAGCGCCTCGATGTCCTCGTGCGTCGCGCTCTCGAAGCGCGGCGCCTGCCATACGTCGCCGCCCAGCGCGGCGATGCGCAATTCGTAGGCGGCGACCTGCACCGCGGCCGCGACATTCAGCGACGCGTATTCAGGGTTCGCGGGGATCGTCGCTGCCAGCGTGCAGCGCGCGAGCTCGGCATTCGACAGCCCGGACATCTCGGTGCCGAATACCAGCGCGACGTCCGCATCGCGCGCGATCCAGACCGCTTCGGCGGCCGCGGCGCGTAGCGGCAGGACGCGCCCGGCAAACGCGCGCGGGCGTGCCGACAGGCCGATCGAAAGCCGCGTCCCGGACAGTGCTTCATCCAGCGAGCGGACGACCTGCGCTCCGTCGAGGACCCCGGTCGCGCCGGTCGCCAACGCGCTCGCGTCGGAATGGGGAAAGCGTGCCGGGTCGACCAGGACCAGCCGCGTCAGTCCCATCGTCAGCATCGCGCGCGCCGCGGCGCCGATGTTCGCGGGGAGGCTCGTCCTGACCAGCACGATGCGAAGCCGCGCCAGCGGCAGCGCCGGCGTTGCGGTGTCGCTCGCTTCGCGGGAGGGACGTTCGACGGGCCGGCCTCTGTTCATCGACATTCTGGAATGCGCATCCGGGCGGCGCGGTTGTGCCTGTAGAATAGACGATCCTCGCATTCTGTCACGCGGCCCCCGCCGCCGCGTACCCGCCGACTCCATGCATCCGATGCTGACCACGGCCGTCAAGGCGGCGCGCCGCGCCGGCAACATCATCACGCGTGGCGCCCGCGACCTGGACCTCCTGACGGTCAAGACGAAGGGGCCAAAGGATTTCGTGAGCGAGATCGATCATGCCGCCGAAGCGGCGATCGTCGAGACCCTGCACGCCACCTATCCCGACCACGCGATCCTCGCCGAGGAGGGCACGGCGCGCGACAAGAACCGCGACGCCGAGAATGTCTGGATCATCGATCCGCTCGACGGCACCACGAACTTCCTGCACGGCTTCCCGCAGTATTGCGTTTCGATCGCACTTTCACACAAGGGCGTGGTCAGCCAGGGGGTCATCTACGATCCCGTCCGCAACGACCTGTTCACCGCCACGCGGGGGCGCGGTGCCTTCCTGAACGATCGCCGCATACGCGTTTCGCGACGCGCGCACCTGCGCGATTGCCTGATCGGTACCGGATTCCCGTTTCGCGACGGGAGCTTTCTCGACACCTACCTGCAGATGATGCGGGCGATGATCCAGCAGACCGCGGGACTGCGCCGACCGGGCGCCGCGGCGCTCGACCTCGCGTACGTCGCCGCCGGCTTCTACGACGGCTTCTTCGAGATCGGACTGAGTCCCTGGGACGTCGCCGCGGGAAGCCTGCTGGTGCTCGAAGCCGGAGGCTTGATCGGCGACCTCTCCGGCGAGGGCGACTACCTGTACGGCGGACAGGTGATCGCGGCCACGCCCAAGGTGTTCGCGCAGATGGTCAACGTGCTCGCGCCATTCCGCGGCGAGCTCGTCCGCGATCAGTCGCCCGCTTGGGTGGCCGCCCACTCGACGACCAGGGCGTAGCCGACGGCCAGCAGCACGGGACCCAGGAACACGCCGATCGCTCCGAACGCGATCGCGCCTCCCAGCACGCCGAGCAGGACCAGGACGAATGGCAGGTCCGCGCCGCGGCTGATGATCAGCGGCTTGATCACGTTGTCGATCGTCGACACGGCCAGCATCCCCCACGCGAGCAGGAAGATGCCCCACCCGGTTTGTCCCCCATGGATCAGCCACAGGGCCGCGGGAATCCACACCAGGGGTGGCCCGATGGGGATCGGCGACAGCACGAAGGTCAGCAAGCCCAGCAGCGGGGCCGCGTCGATGCCGGCGATCCAGAAGCCGATTGCAGCGATCACGCCCTGGACCAGCGCGGTCCCGAGGATGCCGAGCACGACGCCGCGCACGGTCGCGCCGGCGACGTCGGCGAGCCGTGCGCCGCGCGCGCCGGCGATCCGGTGCGTCGCCGCTTGCAGGCGCTCGACGATCGCATCGCCGTCGCGAAACATGAACCAGGCGATGAAGATCGACAGCGCGAGTTGCAGCAGCCCGCCGAGCAGCGAGGCGCCGGTGGCCAGCGCGAACTTGCGCATCGGTTCGAGGTAGTTCGACAGCAGGCGCAGCAACTGCGCGGTGTCGTGGGCGACGCTCGCCCAGTACGCCGACGCCGTGCTGCCGACAAGCGGAAGGCCGGCGACCCAGGCGGGAGGCTCGGGCGGGCCCGCTGCGATCGCTGCGCGACCCCATGCGACCAGCTGGTCTGCGTTGTCGGCGATCGTGACGCCGGCGATCAGGAATGGTGCGAGCATCAGCAGCGACAGCAGGGCGACCATGCCGGCCGCCGCGAGGCCCGCACGTCCCCGCAGCGCAGCCTTGAGGCGCAGATGCAGCGCCCAGGTCGTCGTGCACAGGATTGCTGCCCAGGCGAGCGCGGTCAGGAACGGCCGCAGCACGAAGAAGCAGCCGACGATCAGCACTGCCAGCACGGCGAGCGTCAGGATCTGGTCGATGCGAGAGGGCGGGGTCGGCATGGGGCTGGGCGAGCGGATCAGAACGTGATGACCGTGCGCACGCCGAGCACCAGCTCATCGGCGATGCGTCGCGTCGGCTGCACCGGATCGGCAATCCCGGCCCCGGGATTGTAGATGTACTGCAGGTCGGGCTGAACGATCCACCACGGCGCGACCTGCCACTGGTAGGTCAGCTCGACGAAATGCTCGGCGCTGCGTACCGGGTACGCGCGCCCGCTGAACAATCCGCTATCGCGATCGAGCGCGCTGAGATGTGCGCTGACATGGGCCACGCCATAGCCGACGCCGAAACTGTCGTCATCGCGTCCGGGCAATGGCGCCTTGACGTTGATGCCCGCGTTGATGCTGAGATCGATCGGATTGCGATCGCCGGGGGCGCCCATGATGCGGGCAAAGGCAGCGACAAAGCTCGGTCCCCGCGACTCGCGCCACAGCATCTGGTCGACGACGCCGTAGACGCTGAAATTCCTGCGATGCTCGAAAGGCCGGCCATCGCTTGCAGGATCGGCGAGCGAGCGCCCTGCGGCGTCGAATCGCGGGTCGGGGAAGCGTGCCGTGTCGTACCAGGCACCCAGGCGGTAGGTGCCGGGCAGGCCGCAGTTCGCGCCGCTGCAAGGCGCCTCCGATGCCGCAGGCAGATCAACCGCATATTGCAGCTCCGCGATAACCAGCGCGCCGGTGTTCAGGTTGAACCGCGTCCCGAACGCTTCGCGGCCGCGACGCTGGGCATCGTCGGCGAAGGACCCGCCCGGTGGATTGTCGTCGAATACGCCGCCCAGCAGGGTCAGCGCGCCAGTCGGCTGCGTCCGCAGTCGCACGCCAAGGGATGACAGCGGATACGCGGGCCCACCGGCGTAGAGATCAGCCGAGGGGAGCATCGGCCAGCCCATCATCGTGTTCAGGTAGAGGCCCGAGTACTGGCTGACGATGAACTCCTGATCGAGGCTCTGCTGACCGACCCTGACGTCCGCTTTGCCGTCCAGGAACGATTGCTGGAACCACAGTTCCCACAGGCGGGTCGATCGATCGCCGCTGATGCCGCTCACCGTCTGGAGATTGTCCAGGTTGGTCGCGCTGAGACTGCGACCGTGTATCTGCAGCGCGCTGAGATCGAAGGTCCCGCCGGGCCAGCCGAAGGCCTTCGACGTGTCGACGGCGAGGCTCAATTGGGTGAGTCCGTCGTATTCGGCGCCCCGACGCACGCCGCCCGACAGGTTGCCCAGCACCTCGCTGGTCTCGGTGAGGCCGAGCGTGATGCCGCGCGCCGCGAGCGTTGGCCGCAGGCCGCCGAGGCCGCCCAGCAAATTCGGAGCCTGGTCCAGGTCCGCGGCCGCCGCCGGCAGCGCGTGCAGCAGCCATGCGATGACCGCGGTCGCGCGGAGCAGTGCGCGCGGGTCGCGCATTCCCCCGGGCTCGCGCCGCCTGAGACACCGTGATTGCCGATCGGTGAATACCATGAGCTCGCCTGTACGCTTCGCCTGTCCGCCAGTGACCGGCGCCGAAGATCATGCTAGCCTGCCACAGCTGCCCCTGTGACGGCGATGGGTGGGCACAAGGGGCGCGTGGCCTACGAAGTCTCCAGCATTTTTCCGATTCTCGAGCCGGTCGCGGTTGAGTCGCCGCGTCGCTGGTTCGCGCCGGCCGGGTCTGCGAGAATCCCGGCTTCATCCTGCGCATTCCGGCGATGCTGACCCCGATTCCCTGCCTGTTCATGCGCGGCGGCACTTCGCGCGGACCGTTCTTCGACGCTGCCGACCTGCCGGTCGACATCCCCACGCGCGACCGCGTGCTGCTGGCGGTGATGGGATCGCCCGACCCGCGCCAGATCGACGGATTGGGCGGTGCGCACCCGCTGACGAGCAAGGTCGGCATCGTGCGCCGAAGCGCCCTGCCCGGCGTCGACCTCGAGTTCCTGTTTGCCCAGCTCCAGCCCGACAAGGACACCGTCGACACCACGCCCAACTGCGGCAACATGCTGGCCGCCGTCGTGCCTTTCGCGCTGGAAAGCGGGATGGTGGTTGCGCGTGGCGACACCAGCACCTACCGCGTCCTGACCCTGAACACCGACATGCGCTGCGACATCACCGTGCAGTCCCCCGGAGGCCACGTCGAATACGAGGGCGCTGCACGGATCGACGGCGTGCCCGGCACCGCGGCACCGATCAAGATCAGCTTCCTCGACACCGCCGGGTCGGTGTGCTCGGGCCTGCTGCCGACGGGACGGCTGCGTGACCTCATCGACGGCATCGAGGTCACCTGCATCGACAACGGCATGCCGCTGGTCATCTTCCGCGCGTCCGACGTCGGCTGCACCGGCGCCGAGACCGTCGCGCGGTTGAATGCGGATACGGCGCTCAAGGCGCGCATCGAACGGCTGCGCATCGCCGCCGGGCACGCGATGGGCCTGGGCGACGTCGCTGCCAGGAATTACCCGAAGATGACTCTGGTCTCGCCGCCTCGCCAGGGTGGCAGCATCGGAACCCGCAGCTTCATTCCGCACGTGTGCCACGACGCGATCGGCGTGCTGGCGGCGGTCACCGTCGGCACCGCCTGCGTGCTCGACGGCTCGGTCGCCCACGCTGTCGCGGTCGTCCCCGACGGCAACGCCAAGACGCTGTCGGTCGAGCATCCGACCGGCGAGTTCTCGGTCGAGCTCGAGCTCGATCCTGCGCAGCCCGGGACCGTCATACGTGCCGCGCTGCTGCGCACCGCCCGCCTGCTGATGCGCGGTGAGGCGATGGTGCCGTCCTCGGTGTGGGCGCCCGTCCGCCGCAACCAGGAGCATGCATGATCATCGACATCCACGGGCACTACACGACGGCGCCCAAGGCGCTGGAGACGTGGCGCAACCGGCAGATCGCCGCACTGAAGGCTCCGGCGCAAGCTCCCGCGGTATCGGAGCTCGTCATCGACGACGACCAGATCCGTGAAACGATCGAGAGCAACCAGCTCGGCACGATGCGCCAGCGCGGCTGCGACCTGACCGTGTTCTCGCCGCGCGCGAGCTTCATGGCGCACCACATCGGGGACTTCAACACCAGCGCCACCTGGTCGGCGATCTGCAACGAGCTGATCCATCGCGTCACGAAGCTGTTTCCCGACAGCTTCATCGGCGCTGCGATGCTTCCCCAGTCGCCGGGTGTCGATCCGCGGACCTGCATCGCCGAAATTGAGAAATGCGTGAAGGAGTACGGGTTCGTCGCGATCAACCTGAATCCCGACCCGTCGGGGGGCCACTGGCGCGAGCCGCCGCTGACCGATCGCTGGTGGTACCCGATCTACGAAAAGATGGTCGAGTACGACATTCCGGCGATGGTCCACGTCAGCACCAGTTGCAACCCGTGCTTCCATACCACCGGCGCGCACTATCTGAACGCCGATACCGCGGCCTTCATGCAGTGCCTGGCCGGCGACCTTTTCAACGACTTCCCGACGCTCAAGTTCGTGATCCCTCATGGCGGTGGCGCCGTTCCCTACCACTGGGGCCGCTTCCGCGGGCTGGCGCAGGAGCTCAAGAAGCCGCTGCTGGAAGAACACCTGCTGCGCAACATCTACTTCGACACCTGCGTCTACCACCAGCCCGGAATCGACCTGCTGACGCGCGTGATCCCCGTCGACAACGTCCTGTTCGCGAGCGAGATGATCGGTGCGGTCCGCGGGATCGACCCGCAGACCGGCTTCCACTACGACGACACCCGCCGCTACATCGAGGCCGCGACGACGCTGTCCGCCGACGATCGCCGCAAGCTCTACGAGGGCAATGCGCGACGCGTCTATCCGCGCCTCGATCGCGCGCTGGTGGCCAGGGGCCGCTGAAGGGAGACCGCATGACGATGAGCAACCTGGGAATCGTGAAACGCGCAATCGAGCGCGCCAACCGCGCGGCCGTGGACCAGCTGTCGCGCTACGGCGTGGCGACCGTCCACGAGGCGATGGGGCGAGTTGGCCTGATGAAGCCCTGGATGCGGCCGATCTACCCCGGGGCGCGCTTGACCGGGACCGCGGTCACGGTGCTGTTGCAGCCCGGCGACAACTGGATGCTCCACGTCGCGGCCGAGCAGCTGAAGGATGGCGACGTCGTCATCGCCGCCTGCACGTCAGACAGCGACGACGGCTTCTTCGGTGAGCTGCTCGCCACGTCGTTTCGCGCACGCGGAGGGCGGGGCGTCGTCATCGACGGCGGCGCGCGCGACGTCGCCGAGCTGACGAAGATGCAGTTCCCGGTGTTCTCGCGGGCGGTGAGCGCCAAGGGCACGGTCAAGGCCACGCTCGGCTCGGTCAACGTCCCCGTCGTCTGCGCCGGTGCGCTGGTCCACCCCGGCGACGTGGTCGTGGCCGACGACGACGGCGTGGTCGTCGTGCCGGCCGCGATCGCGCAGCAGGTGGCGGACGCCGCCGAGGTGCGCGAGAACAACGAGGCCGACAAGCGCGCGAAGCTCGCTTCCGGCGTGCTCGGCCTCGACATGTACGGCATGCGCGAACCTCTGGCCAAGGCGGGGCTCAGGTACGTCGATTGACATGCAGTTCCAAAAGACCCCGGGCTGGCTCGACTGGTACGCGAATCCGTCGAAGCCCGGCTTCACGCTTCCGCCGGGATCGGTCGATGCGCACTGCCACGTATTCGGGCCGGGTGATTCGTTCCCCTACGCTGCCGAGCGCAGGTACACACCCTGCGACGCATCGAAGCGGCAGCTCTTCGCACTGCGCGACCACCTCGGATTCGCACGCAACGTCATCGTGCAGGCGACTTGCCACGGCGCCGACAACCGCGCGATGGTCGATGCATGCATCGGCGCCAAGGGCAACGCGCGAGGGGTGGCAGCCGTGCGCCGCGGCGTCGGCGACCGCGAGCTCGAGGACCTGCACACGGCAGGGGTGCGCGGTGTGCGCTTCAACTTCGTCCGGCGGCTGGTCGACTTCACGCCCCGGGACGAGCTGATGGAGATCGCCGGGCGCATCAAGCGTCTCGGCTGGCACGTGGTCGTCTACTTCGAGGCGCAGGACCTGCCGGAGCTGTGGGATTTCTTCACAGCGCTGCCGACGATCGTCGTCGTCGACCACATGGGCCGTCCCGACGTGCGCAAGCCCGTCGACGGTCCCGAGTTCGAGTTGTTCGTGAAGCTGATGCGCGAGCACGACAACGTTTGGAGCAAGCTGAGCTGCCCGGAGCGGCTCTCGATCTCGGGCCCGCGGGCACTGGACGGGGAACGCAACGCCTACCGTGACGTCGTGCCTTTCGCCCGGCGCATCGCCGAGACCTTCCCGGACCGCGTGCTCTGGGGCACCGACTGGCCCCACCCGAACCTGAAGGACCACATGCCCGACGACGGGCTGCTGGTCGACTTCATTCCGCACATCGCAATGACCGCGGAGCTGCAGCGGAAGCTGCTGGTGGACAACCCGATGCGGCTGTACTGGCCAGAGGAGGTGTGCGGCTTGGCTAGGTCAGCTCCCTGATCGCGCTCTTGATCGCCGAATCCACCGCCTGTCGGTCACCTTCGGTATCTCCCATCACGGTGACCCAATTCAGGCGCACGTACGCGGACCGGTTGCGGCTCTTCAGGACGAGCGTCTGCATGCCCCGTTGCTGGCCAAAAGCGAAATCCGTCGCGTAGCCAAGAAGATCGTGCACGCCCGCCTCCCAGATTCCGCCCTGGACAGCGTCGATGATCGCGGCCATGCGGCGGTGGAATTCCCGCGGCACGTCGAGGGACAGGGGATCCTTGTCGGTTACGGGCGAGACGGCCATGCTTGCATTATGCGCCCGTGGAGCGCTGCGCGAATCCGCCCGGGAGGCCAGCCGGGACTCGCGGACCGAGGTGAAAATCCGTTGCCGTGTGCCAACGTCGCCAGGTTCGTTCCCTGGGTTTGGCGACGGCCCGCAATTACAGGCCGATCAGCAGAATGGTGCCTAGACTCATGACCCGATCCTTTGCTCGGGTTGACGGACACCGTTGCCTTCAGGCCGCTTGCCCGGATCCTGCGCCGTTGGCCGCCCTGGTTGACGCTGGACCGCCCGCTGCGGCGCTCGCCCGCGATGTGGCGAGGCTGCAGGCCCGAACTGCGACCGCTGCGCCTGATAGTGCTGCTGCACTACCGCGTCGCGAGGCTGGTATCGGTAATCCCGGCTTTGGAGCTGTTGCTGCTGCTGCACGACACGCGGGTAGCGGCTACCTGAATACTGCCGCTGGTAAACGGGCAGCGGAGCCGCGCGAGGTACTGAGCGGCGATTCCAGTGGTCCCATCCCTGTCGACGCTGCGTCCAGTCGTTGCCCCAGTGCTCACCCCAACGTGGCGGTTCGTTGGAGCTCCACCCGCGAAAATACGCGGGCGGCTGCCGGTAATAGCGCACCGGGACGCGCAGTATGAAAAGCGGCACGGTCTCGGGGCTCACCAGTCCCCAAGGGCCGTTGTACCAGGAGCTTGCATACCAGTTGTCCTGCTCGTAGACCCAGTACATGCCGTCGTAGAAGAAGTAATTCGCATTCATCCGCGGCGCATAGTAGACGGGGTAGCCGGGCACGAGAACCAGCCGCGGATACACCGGCAGGTTGACCCCGATGCTGATACCGGGGACCCCGATGCCGATGCTGACCTGCGCAACAGCCGACGTCATCGAGAAGAGCATCACCCCCAGCACAACGAGTCCATTGCGCATCTTCGTTCCTTTGGTCACCGGCTCGTCTTCCTGACGATCGACGTAACCTTGGCGAGCGCTTCCGGGGGTGCCTGCGCTGTGCCTTTCTCCTGCTGTCGCAGGTCACGCCGAATCCGCGCGAAAGTCTTCGCCAGGTCCGTGTTGACGCTCGCGGTATATCGAAACGAAGGATCGAGAATGGATTTCACGTGACCTCGCGGGAGGATCGGATCGAGGCTTTCAGGTTGATAGGAGGCAACGCCATCGTCTGTGCGGTTTCGCACATATTGCGGGCTGCATCCGGCCCGTCCGACTCGGGAGGGGCGTCGGTCCGGCTCCAATGCTCTTTCGCATGTCCCGTGAGCTGCTTCCAGTTGCCTTCGATGATGTTCCACTGCTGCAGCGAGACTATCCGCTGTCGCGGCGACGGTCGGTGCGCCGACACACACAGATGTATGCGGCCTGCTGGCAAAGCGACAATCCCCAGCAAGCTCTCGCGCTCGCTCCGCGGTGGGTGCAGAGGGTGCGCTG
Source organism: Betaproteobacteria bacterium (assembly GCA_018971195.1). GTDB lineage: Bacteria > Pseudomonadota > Gammaproteobacteria > Burkholderiales > Casimicrobiaceae > VBCG01. The sequence goes on along the minus strand of JAGXBK010000078.1, from coordinate 1,584 downwards.
GCGCACAGACCCCGTCGGCCGACGCCGATATGGTTGTCGTCGAGCGGTTTGGCGCCACGCTCCGTCTCGAAATCCCGGCGCCGTTGAATGCCCGACGTGTCGCGCTGCATCGGATGGCGCGAGCTATCCGTCGCAAGCGGAAAGGATCGAGGTTTCCAGATGCTGCACTATGCGGTGGTGTTCTTCGTGGTCGCGCTCATCGCGGCCGTCTTCGGATTCACGGGTATCGCGGCCGGCGCCGCGGAAATCGCCAAGGTGCTGTTCGTGATCTTCCTGATCCTGTTCGTCGTGTCCCTGGCGGCCGGCATGTTTCGCCGCGGCGGATGATTCGCGTTGCCGGAAACGGCGCCCGGGCCCGCCAAGCCTTGAATTCCTGAATCTCGCCGATGCTCCCGCTCACTGCAGTCACACCTGAGCCCGGGAGCGCGTCGGGAGCCCTGCCACCTGCATCACCGGCAGCGGAGCCCGACGTCCCGACGGTAAGGGTCGCCACCGGGGCGCGCGGAATCGCGCTCACGATCCTTGCCGCGATCGCGGTCGCCGGCGCCCTGGAACTGGCCCAGACATTCTTCGTTTCGCTGCTGCTCGGAATACTGGTCGCCTACACCCTCAGCCCGCTGGTGGCGTATCTCGAGCGGGTCAGGATTCCACGCGCGGCCGCCACCCTCATCGTGATTCTGGGCGTGATCGGCGCGATCGGATTCGGCGCCTATTCTCTACGCGGGCAGTTGCAGTCGATCATCGAGCAGCTTCCCGAAGCCGCCAGGACATTCGCCGGTGCAATCGAGCGGCTCGGTACCAACCCTGCCGGGAACATGCAGAAGATGCAGAGCGCGGCCGCCGAAGTCGAGAAGGCGACCGGGGGGAGTTCCACGCCGAGGAAGTCGGCAACGCATGTCGTGATCGATCAGCCCGGATTCAAACTCAGCCAAGCACTGCTCGCGGGCTCCAGGGGCGCTCTCGGGTTCCTCGGCCAGGCGGTCATGGTGCTGTTCCTAGCGTTCTTTCTGCTGGCCGGCGGCGACACCTTCAAGCGCAAGCTGGTGCGGCTTGCAGGACCTTCGCTGGCGAACAAGAAGATCACGGTGAAGATCCTCGACGACATCAACGAGTCCATTCAACGATACCTGTTCATGCTTCTGGTGACGAACGCGCTGGTCGCCGTGCTGGCCTGGGTCACCTTCCGCTGGATCGGTCTCGCGAATGCCGGTGCCTGGGCCGTCGCCTTCGGCGTGCTTCACGTCGTCCCCTACCTCGGTCCCGGGGTCGCCGCGGCAGCGACCGGAATGGCGGCATTTATGCAGTTCGAATCCTTCTCGATGGCCTTTCTGGTCGGCGGAGCGACGCTGGTGATCGCCACCGTGGTGGGGACTTTCGTCACGACCTGGATGACCGGGCGGATCGCGAAAATGAATCCCGCCGCCGTTTTCATCTCTCTGCTGTTCTGGGGCTGGCTCTGGGGAGTCTGGGGAATGCTGCTCAGCATTCCGATCGTCGTCATCGTCAAGGTCGTCTCCCAGCACATCGAGCAACTGAAGTCGGTGGCCGAGGTGCTGGGCGAGTGAATCGCGCTCCACCTGAGCG
>JAGXBK010000077.1 GCA_018971195.1 Betaproteobacteria bacterium | reverse complement strand
CATGCACGCTGCTCATGCCTGTATTGAATAACCATCGCTTGTGAGTAACCAACCTTCAGTCGGAAGATCACTCCGCGTCGACCCCATTCGTGCCAATCGATCAGGAGCATTGCAATGAAGACTCGGCCAGGACGCCTTTCGAGTTGCCGGTGCCTTATCGCTGCAGTTGCCGCTCGGGGTGCAGCTGGCGTGTCTGCGACGGAACTCGCAGCGACGTCGCACGACTACCGACTGACGATCACTCCCATGTTATATGTTATCGGATCTCTACACTCTGCCGATATTACGCGCGTCGAAGCGTGGCTGCACGATGGAGATAAGCACCTGGTGGCGATTGATCGTTGCGCGTCCGCGACAGCGCCACAACTTCTGACTGCGGTCGAGAAGTTGGAGCCGTATACGAGCGACGTGTTGGAAATCCGCAAGCTGGCTTTGAACACGCCTGGTTGCGCACCGCGTGACCACGCCGCGGCAGAGCGCGACAATCAGGGCTTCCTGCGCGACGTAGATTATCTGGAGACCGACGAGTTCGGCCGCAGCCTGATCCCGTAGGAATTGGTGCCGGTGGAAGGAGTCGAACCCTCGACCTTCGCATTACGAATGCGCTGCTCTACCAACTGAGCTACACCGGCACGAAGCGCGCGATTATATCAGCCCTCGTGCGTCCGACCGGCCGCCGGGCGGCCGGTCCGCGTGCCGCGTGGCCACTCAACGCGGCCCGAGGCTTCGCAGCAGCGCCGAGACGCCGTTCCAGCCGATCTGCACGCCGATGCACAGCAGGATGAACGCCGACAGCCGCACCAGCACGACCGTGCCGGTCGGGCCGAGGCGCTTCAGGATCCGGTCGGCGTAGCGATAGCTCAGGAACACGCTGACCGCGACCAGGAGAATGCCCGCCGTGTGCGCGAGCGACTCGACGATCAGCGAGCGCACGCCCTGCGCATGGTTCGCTCCCAGCGTGATCGCGACCGAGATCGAGCCGGGGCCGACGGTCAAGGGCATCGTCAGCGGATAGAACGCGCGCGTGCCGAGATCGGACTGGGTCAGGGCACGCGTCGCATCCTTCACCGAGGCCGGCGGCTCGTCGGGCTCGCTCAGCAACGACCAGGCGAGCGAGCAGACGACCAGTCCTCCCGCGACCTGGACGACCGCGATCGACAAGCCGAAGAAGTCGAGCACATAGGCGCCGACCATCAGCGACGCCAGCAGCAGCAGGAAGCAGTTGATCGCGACGCGACGCGCCAGATCGGCATGCTGCGTCGCCGTCAGGTCGACCGTCTTGGCGAGGTACACCGGCGCCCCGCCCAGCGGATTGACGATCGGCATCAGCGCGGCAATCGCGAGCAACATCCATTCGATGAAATGGCGCAGGTCGGCGATCACGTCGGCATTGCCGCGAGGACGGGTGTGGCGCGGATTCTTGCACATCACCCGCCGTGCGTCCTGCGCCCCGGTAGAATCGTTGCGCGTCGTCCCTGCTACCGCGGGCAGCGCAAGCGTGGCCCCCGATATGCCGCAGACCCGCCCCCTTTCCGGATTCCACGCCGTCACGGCGCGGCTGCGCCAGCGCGCCGACTCGGTCGAGGCGATCTACATCGACGCTTCGCGCCGCGACGCGCGCGCCCGGGAGCTGATGGCCCGTGCCGCAACGGCGGGCGTGCCGGTGCACGCGGTGGATGCGGCGCGCATCGGCGCACTGGGCGGCGGGACCAGCCACCAGGGCGTCGTCGCGATCGTGGACATGCAGCGCCCGCACGTGACCGTCGACGACGTGCTCGAGAACCTGGGGGAGCCCGCGCTGCTGCTGGTGCTGGACGGGGTCACCGATCCGCACAACCTCGGAGCCTGCCTGCGCAGCGCCGACGCGTTCGGCGCGCAGGCAGTGATCGTTCCCAAGGACCGCGCGGTCGGCATCAACGCGACGGTTGAGAAGGCGGCAAGCGGTGCGGCCGAGACGGTGCCGGTGATCGCGGTCACCAATCTCGCGCGCACGCTGCGCGAGCTGAAGGCGCGGGGCCTGTGGGTGCTCGGCGCCGAGGCCGGCGGCGAGAGCCTGGTCGACGCCGACCTGTCGGGGCCGCTCGCATGGGTGCTCGGCGCCGAGGGCCAGGGGCTGCGCAGGCTGACGCGCGAGACCTGCGACCGGCTGGTGGGCATTCCGCTCGCGGGTGGCGTCGAGAGCCTGAACGTTTCGGTGGCGGCCGGAATCTGCCTCTACGCATCGCGCGCCACGCGCCTGATTCGCGATCGCCCCGCATGATTCCGATCGCCGAGGCTTTCGCCTCCACCTACGCCCAAGCACGGGCCAGGTTCATCGCGGCGGCGGCGGCCCGGCGCCTTCCGGTCGAGCGCCACGTCCACCCGCAGGCCCGCGGCGCGGAGGGCGAGGAGCTGTCGGTCGACGTCGCGCTGCTGGGCGATCCGCAGTCGCAGGCGCTGCTGGTCCTCACCTCGGGCATGCACGGGGTCGAGGGCTTCTGCGGATCGGGCTGCCAGGTCGGATTGCTCCACGACGAGGCGATCCTGGCGGCCGTCGAGGCCGCCGGCGTCACCATCCTGTTCCATCACGCCGTCAATCCCTACGGTTTCTCGTGGCTGCACCGGACCAACGAGGACAACGTCGACCTCAACCGCAATTTCCGGGACTTCTCCGCGCCACCCGCGCCCAATGCGGCCTACACCGAGGTCCACGCGATGATGGTTCCGCCGGACTGGCCGCCATCGCCGGACAACGGCGCGGCGATCGCGGCGTACGTCGCGACCCGCGGCCGCGCCGCGCTGCAGAGTGCCGTCAGCAGCGGCCAGAGCGACCGGCCCGACGGCTTGTTCTATGCGGGCGTGGCGCCGGCATGGAGCAACGTGGTGCTGCGCGACGTCCTGCACCGCCACGGCAGCACGCGACGCAAGCTGGGCTGGATCGATTTCCACACGGGCCTCGGCCCCTGGGGTCACGGCGAGAAGATCTACTCCGGTCCACCCGACGCGGCGATGATTGCACGTGCGAAAGCCTGGTACGGGATCGATGTGACGTCGTTCTACGACGGCTCGTCGACGTCGCCGGCGCTCACCGGTGTGGCGTTTCACGCGGCGCTCGAGGCCTGCCCGGAGGTGGAATTCACGGGCATCGCGCAGGAGTACGGAACCCTGTCGCTGGATGCGACGCTGCAGGCGCTGCGCGCAGACCAGTGGCTTCGCAATCATCCTGACGCCGATGCGCGAATCCGCGCCGCGATCAAGCGCCAGCTGCGCGACGCCTTTCACGACGAGCGCGAGGCGTGGAAGGCGATGGTCTACGGGCAGGCGCGGGTGGTCGTCCTGCAGGCGTTGCGCGCACTGGGGACGGCGAGTTGAGGCCACGCCGTCAGGGTTGCCGCGACGCATGGCGGGGCTGCGCATGCTCGGAGTCGCCGCCTCCCGGCATCCTCTGCAACCATTCGGCGGCGGCGCTGCCCAATCACGGTGTGCCCCGACGCAGGCGTGCCGGCATGGCGAACGGGTGGAAAGCGATCGACGGGAGGCAGACATGAGACTGGGTGCGTGGGTATTGGCCGCTGCGGCGCTGGTCACCGGCGGCTGCCAGGCCTGGGGACCGACCTGGAGCGAGGTAACGGGCGCCCAGTACACACGGACTTCGGTCGATCGCCGGCCGGGGATCCTGATCCGGGTCGGCGACCAGAGCGTGGGCCGTGTCACCCCATTCAAGGTCGCTCCCGGCACCTACGCCATCGAGGTGCAGTCCCCGGTTCACAATCATTTCAAGGGCAGCATCAAGACGCTGACCGTCGAGGTCGAGCCCTGCCGGCGCTACTACATCAATGCGCAGTTCGAGGATCCGGTGCGACCGGCGTGGATGCCGGTGATCGACTACGTGGAATCGATCCCGGGTTGCCGGGTCCCCGCCAAGTAGGTCCGGAACCGCGCGCGGTTCCGCTATAATCTCGCGTCATTTTCGGCGCCGGTCGCGTGCTGCACGCGCGCCGGCACGTCCTTGCGCAGGCTTTCGCGTCTTCACACCAGCCCCACCCCTTGCGGCTCACGCAGATCAAGCTTTCCGGGTTCAAGTCCTTCGTCGATCCGACGACGATCGGCACGCCCGGACAACTGGTCGGGATCGTCGGTCCCAACGGTTGCGGCAAGTCGAACGTCATCGACGCGGTGCGCTGGGTGCTGGGCGAATCCAAGGCTTCGGCGCTGCGCGGCGAGTCGATGCAGGACGTCATCTTCAACGGTGCCGGCGATCGCAAGCCCGTCGGTCGCGCCGCGGTCGAGCTGACGTTCGACAACAGCCAGGGGCGCATCGGCGGACAGTGGGGCCAGTATGCCGAGCTGTCGATCAAGCGGATGCTCGCGCGCGACGGCGACTCGACGTACTACATCAACAGCATTCCGGTGCGCCGCCGGGATATCCACGACCTGTTCCTGGGGACGGGCCTCGGTCCGCGCGCCTACGCGATCATCGAGCAGGGCATGATCTCGCGGGTGATCGAGGCGAAGCCCGAGGACCTGCGCGTGTTCCTCGAGGAGGCGGCCGGGGTTTCCAAGTACAAGGAACGGCGGCGCGAGACTGAAGCGCGCCTCTCGGACACGCGCAAGAACCTGGCGCGGGTCGAGGACATCCGGCTGGAGCTCGGCAATCAGCTGGCCAGGCTCGACGAGCAGGCCAGGGTCGCGTCGCAATACCGCGACCTCGACCGGCGACACCACGAGGCGCAGCATCTGCTGTGGCATGCGCGTGCCCAGGACGCCGCCCGTGCGCGCGAGCGTGCCGCCGCGGAGATCGCCACGCTGACCGTCGCGCTGGAGGCGCTGCAGGCCGACATGCGTCACGCCGAGACCCGGCTCACCACGCTGCGCGACGACCATTTCTCGGCGGGCGACGCACTGCACGCGCGCCAGGCGGAGTTCTATGCGGCCACTGCCGAGGTGACGCGGCTCGAGCAGCAGCTCGCGTTTGCCCGCGAAAACGCCACGCGCCTCGCGGAGCAGGTGGCGCAGATCACGCAGGCGATCACGGCGCTGGCCGGCCAGCAGGCGGCGCTCGATGCCGAGCAGGCGGCGGCCGATATCGCGCTCGCCGAGGCGCTGGAAGCGCGCGAGCGCGCCGCCGCTGCCGAGCGCGATGCACAGGCGGCGTTGCCGGCCTGCGAGGCTGTGCTTGCCGCTGCCGGGACCGCGCTTTCGGACCTGCAGCAGCAAATCGCGCTGACCGAGCAGGGAATCCGGGTCGCCGAGGCGCGCCGCGACAGCGTCGCGCAGTCGCTCGCGAGAATCGCAGCGGAGCGCGAAAAGCTTGCGGCCGAGCTTGCCGCGATCGCACCGCCGGACAGCGATGCGTTGCGTGCGGTCGAGGAACAGCTTGCGCAGGAGACAGCCGATCTTGCCGAACGGCAGGAACAGCAGTCGCTGCTGCAGGCGACGGTCCAGTCGCTGCAGGAGCGCCAGCGTGAAGCCGCCGAGCAGTGGCAAAGCGCTGCCCGGGCGCTCGGCGATCTCGAGGCGCGTTCGGCAGCGCTCGCGGCGCTTCAGGCGAAGATCGGCCATGGAGCCGATGTCGACGGCTGGATCCGCGCGCGGGGCTTGGCCGATGCCCGCCGGCTCTGGCAGGCGCTGGACATCGAGCCGGGCTGGGAAGATGCGCTGGAATCCGTGCTGCGCGAGCGCCTCAACGGGTTGCAGCTCGCACGCCTCGATGACGCAGCCGGTTTCGTCGGCGACGCAAAGCCGCCGGGCCGCCTCGCCGTCTATGCCGAAGCACCCGCCGGCGAGCTTCCGCATGCTCCCGACGATGCCCTGCTGGCCAAGCTGCGAACGCAGCGGTCGACGGTCGCGCGCCTGCTCGCCGACAGCCTGCACGGCGTGCTCGCGCTCCAACGCGAGCTGGCCGAACTGGCGACGGCGATCGACGCCGCGCGCATCGCCGCGGGCGCCGCGCGTGCCGCTCTCGACACGGTCGAGCTCGGGCTCAAGGACCGGCAGGGTGCGTATCACGAGGAGAGCGTCGCGCTCGCGTCGCAGCAGCGGCGCTGCCACGACCTCGAGATCGAAGTCGTGCAGCTGCGACAGGAGGCCGAGGCCGCCGCGCAGCGGCGGGTGCAGATCGGGCACGAAGCCGACGACCTCGCGATCCAGCATGTGCAGGCGACGGAACAACATCGCGAGATTGCCGCCGGTATCGCCGACATGCAGTCGCGCTTCCACGACGAGACCGCGCGGCGCGAAGCGGCGCGTCATGCGCAAAGCGAGGCCGAAGTCGCGCTGGTCCGCGCGCGCGAGGTCCTGCGCGCGGCGGAGCGCAGCGCGCAGGAAGCCGGATTCGCCGAGCGCAGCTGCCGTGACCGGCTGGCCGAGATCTCGCGCCGGCGCGAATCGCTCGCGGCACAGGTCGCGCAGCAACAGGGCCTGCTCGAGCAGCTGTCGAGCGAGCGGCACTCGATCGACTGGTCGCCGGTCGAGGAGGCGCTGCAGCGCCAGCTCGGCGAGCGGGTCCGGGCGGAACAGGCGCTCGCTGCCGCGCGCGATCGCCAGGAATCGCTTGCCGCCGAGCTGCGGGCCGCGGACGAGGCACGGCTCGCGAGCGAGCAGAAGCTCGATCCCGCGCGCGCGAAGATCCAGGACATGCAACTCAAGGAGCAGGCGGCTGCGCTGTCCGAGCAGCAGTACGGCGAACAGCTTGCCGAGGCGCACGCCGATCTCGCCGCATTGCCCGACGCGCTCAGGGCCTGGGGCAGCGCCCGCACGCTGCCCGCCGAAATCGAGCGCCTCGCGGGCGAGCTCGCGGCGCTGGGACCCGTCAACCTCGCCGCCCTCGACGAGCTTGCGCAGGCCACCGAGCGCAAAGGCTACCTCGATCGGCAGGCCGCGGACCTCGACGAGGCCCTCGGCACGCTCGAGTCGGCAATTCGCCAGATCGACCGCGAGTCGCGTGAGCTCCTGCAGCAGACTTTCGACATCGTCAATGCGAATTTCTCCAGGCTCTTTCCGACGCTGTTCGGCGGCGGTCAGGCGAAGCTCCTCCTGACCGGCGACGAGATTCTCGACTCCGGCGTGCAGGTGATCGCACAGCCCCCGGGCAAGCGCAATACGTCGATCCAGCTGCTGTCGGGGGGCGAGAAGGCACTGACCGCGACCGCGCTGATCTTCGCGCTGTTCCAGATCAATCCCGCGCCGTTCTGCCTGCTCGACGAAGTCGACGCCCCGCTCGACGACTCGAACACGCACCGCTTCTGCGAGATGGTGAAGAGCATGGCCGGCGACACGCAGTTCCTGTTCATCTCGCACAACAAGATCACGATGGAGATGGCCAACCAGCTCGTGGGGATCACGATGCCCGAGCCCGGGGTATCGCGCGTCGTCGCGGTCGACATCAGCGAAGCGCTCGAGCTCGCCGAGGCCACCGCGGCGACGATCGCGACCTGATCCGCCGTTCTGCTGCCGGTCCCGCGCGTTATACTTCGCGACATCATGGCGACCTCCTGTGATCACCGCGCAGCCCGGAGTTTCTGGCCGCGTGCGCATGGCGGATGAGCTCGCTGCAGATCGGATTGATCGTCGCAGGCGTCCTGCTCGTCGCCGGTGTCCTCGCCTACAACGGTTGGCAGGAGCGTCGGTACCGGCGCAGCGTCGACGTCTCCGGCTCCGGCGACCGGACCTTCGTCGCTCCGGGTTCCGGCGAGCGTGTCGAGCCGACGTTGTCCGCGCAGGGTGGGGGCGCCGCCGCCCCGGTGACGCTGCCGACCGGGGGCCGATCCGATGCCGAATCGGCTGAGGAGGCGCGACCTGCGACGATTCGGCTTGCCGCGCGGACGAGCGCCGCCACAAACCCGGGGGGCGCGGCGGAAGCACCCGGACCCGACCACGAAATCGAATGCATCATCGCGCTGCAGCCCGTCGAGCCGGTGACGGCCGGCGCGCTGGCCGCCGGCCTGCATGCGCGCATCGGCAAGCCGCTGCGCTGGTTCGGGCGCCCCGATTCGCGCAGCGACTGGAGGCAGCTCGGAAGCGACACGCCCGGGCGATACGCCGAGGTCATTGCGTGCATGCTGCTCGCCGACCGCAACGGCGCGGCGTCGCGGGCGCAGATCGAGACGTTCGCGCGGGTGATCGGGGAAATCGCGCCGACGCTTCCCGCGGCGTTCGCTCCGCCCGACGTCAACCGCGAAGCGGACCGTGCGGAGACACTGGACCGGCTGTGTGCCGACCTCGACGTGCAGATCGGCCTCACCGTGCAGAAACCCGATCCGGGCTCGATCCCGGGCACCCGCCTGCGCGGGGTTGCCGAAGCAGCGGGCTTCCGCCTCGCGCCTGCGGGCCGCTTCGAGTTCGTCAGCGAGGAGACGGGTGCGGTGCTCTATGCGCTGCAGAACCAGCGCCCCGAGCCGTTCACGGTGGAATCGCTGCGGCTCGCCTCGACCAGCGGCGTCGTGCTCCTGCTCGACGTTGCGCGCGTCGGCGAGCCGGCGCGGGCGTTCGACCAGATGAAGCTCGCGGCGAAGCGCATGGCGCTGACGCTGGGCGGTGAGCTGGTCGACGACAACCGGCGCCCCCTGGACGATGCCGCGCTGGCGTTGATCCGCGAGCAGGTGCAATCCGCCGCCGATGCGCTGCGGGCCGTCCACATCGAGCCGGGCAGCGCCCGCGCCCTGGCGCTGTTCGGCGCATAGCGTGGGCCCGGGCAGGGCATCCTCGCCGGTGGCGCCGCAGGCCGCGGCGGCACAGCGCGCCGCGGCGTTGCGCGACGCGATCAGGATTCACGACCGCAATTACTACGTGCTCGACCAGCCGACGATCAGCGACGCCGAATACGATGCGCTGTTCCGGGAGCTGCAGTCGCTCGAGCGTGAGCACCCGGCGCTGGTCACGCCCGATTCGCCCACGCAGCGTGTCGGCGGCGCGCCGCGCTCGGAATTCGCGCAGGTCCGGCATGCGGTGCCGATGCTGTCGATCCGCACCGAGACCAACACGACGGCGGCCGGCGCCGAGCTGTTCGATGCCAGAATCCGCCGCGACCTGGAGCTGCCGCCGGACGCGCCGCCGGTCGAGTACATGGCCGAGCTCAAGTTCGACGGGCTCGCGATCAGCCTGCGCTACGAAAAGGGCACCTTGACCGTGGCGGCGACGCGGGGCGACGGCGAAGTCGGCGAGGACGTCACGCGCAACATCCAGACGATCCGGGCGATCCCGCTGCGGCTCGCCGGTCGCCATGTTCCCGACCTGCTCGAAGTTCGCGGCGAGGTCTACATGTCGAAGAAGGATTTCGAGGCGCTGAACGCGCGGCAGGAGGCGGCGGGGTTCAGATCTTTCATCAATCCGCGCAACACTGCAGCCGGCGCCGTGCGGCAGCTCGATCCCGCGATTACCGCGCAGCGCCCGCTGCGGTTCTTCGCCTACGGAATCGGCGAGAGCAGCGGCTGGGTCATGCCGGCAACGCATTCCGGGCTCCTCGATGCTCTCGAAGCGTTCGGCGTCCCGGTCAACCGCGACCGGCGCGTCCTCCATGGTGCAGGCGAGCTCGTCGCGTACTACGACGCGATCGCGGCGCGCCGCGACAAGCTGCCGTTCGAAATCGACGGCGTCGTCTACAAGGTCAACAGCCTGGCGCTGCAGCGCACGCTCGGATATGTCACCCGCGAGCCGCGCTGGGCGGTGGCGCACAAGTTTCCTGCCCAGGAGATGCCGACGCTCGTCCAGGCGATCGACGTCCAGGTCGGACGTACCGGAGCGGTGACGCCGATCGCGAGGCTCGCGCCCGTCTTCGTCGGGGGCGCGAACGTCACCAATGCGACGCTGCACAACGAGGACGAGGTCCGCCGCAAGGACGTGCGCGTCGGCGATTGGGTGATCGTCAGGCGCGCCGGCGATGTGATCCCCGAGGTGGTGCGCGTGCTCGTCGAGCGGCGCCCGGCGGACGCACGTGAATTCGTCATGCCGACGGTCTGCCCCGAATGCGGCTCCGCGATCGTCCGCCTTCCCGACGAGGCGATCGCTCGCTGCAGTGGCGGGCTGGTCTGCCCGGCGCAGCGCAAGCAGGCATTGCGTCATTTCGCCAGCCGTCACGCGCTGGACATCGAGGGACTGGGCGAGAAGCTGATCGAGCAGCTCGTCGATGCCGGGCTCGTCGGCACCGTCGCCGACCTCTACCGGCTGCGGGCCCCGGACCTCGCGCGACTCGAGCGCATGGCCGACAAGAGTGCCGCCAACGTGATCGAGGCGATCGCGCGCAGCCGGAACACCACGCTGGCGCGTTTCATTTATGCGCTGGGGATCAGGCACGTGGGCGAGGCAACGGCCCGGGACCTCGCGCAGCATTTCGGCGCGCTGGCGCCGCTGCAGGCAGCGAGCGAAGCCGAGCTGCTCGAGGTGCGCGACATCGGGCCGGTGCTCGCCGAGTCGATACGCGATTTCTTCGCCGAAGGCCACAACCGGCAGGTGATCGCCGCGTTGCAGGGCGCCGGCGTCCGCTGGGACGAGCACGCGCCGCGGCGTGCCGGACCGGGGCCGCTGACGGGCAAGACGTTCGTGCTGACCGGCACCCTGCCGACGCTCTCGCGCGACGAGGCGAAGGCGCTGCTCGAGGAGGCGGGTGCCAGCGTGACCGGCAGCGTCTCGAAGAAGACCGATTACGTCGTCGCCGGGGCCGACGCGGGGAGCAAGCTCGCGCGGGCGCAGGAGCTCGGAATCGCGATCCTCGACGAGGACGGCCTGCATGCGTTGCTGAAACGGAGTCACGGGGCATCATGAAGAAGATCACCAAGGCAGTGTTCCCGGTGGCCGGGCTCGGAAGTCGCTTCCTGCCCATCACCAAGGCGAGTCCGAAGGAAATGCTCCCCATCGTCGACAAGCCGCTGATCCAGTACGCGGTCGAGGAGGCAGCCGCGGCGGGCATCACCGAAATGATTTTCATCACCGGCCGCAACAAGCGCGCGATCGAGGACCACTTCGACAAGGCCTACGAGCTCGAGACCGAGCTCGCGCTGCGCAGCAAGACCGCCCTGCTGGCGCAGGTGCAGGCGGTCACCCCTCCCGGCATCAATTGCATCTACATCCGCCAGACCGAGACGCTGGGCCTCGGACATGCGGTGCTTTGCGCGGAGCCTGTCGTCGTCGACGAGCCTTTCGCGATCCTGCTCGCCGACGATCTGATCGACGCGCCGGTGCCGGTGATGAAGCAGATGGCCGATGTCGCCAGCCGCGAAAACGCGTCGACGATCGGCGTCATGCAGGTGTCGCCGGCGGAAACCGGCAGCTATGGGATCGTCGAGACGCATACCGAGCCTTCCCGCGCACGCATCGGCCGCATCACGCGCATGGTTGAAAAGCCGAAGCCGGGAACGACCTCGTCGACGCTCGCTGTCGTCGGGCGCTACGTGCTGTCGCCGAGGATTTTCCATCACCTGCGCACCGTGCCTGCAGGCGCCGGCGGCGAGATCCAGTTGACCGACGGCATCGCCAGCCTGCTGGCCGAGGAGCGCGTGCTGGCCTACGAGTTCGAGGGCCGGCGCTACGACTGCGGCAGCAAGCTCGGCTACCTCGAGGCAACCGTGGATTTCGGCCTCAAGCATGGCGAGGTCGGCGAACGCTTCGCCCGCTTCCTCGCCCAGCGGATGCGCTGAGAACGCGATGACGCTCAACGAGTTGCGCTACGTCGTCGCAGTGGCGCAGGAACGAAACTTCGGGCGCGCTGCCGCCAGGTGTTTCGTCAGCCAGCCGGCGCTGTCGGTGGCGATCCACAAGCTCGAGGATGAATTGGGCGCGGCGCTCTTCGAGCGCGGCAAGGGCGAGATCACGGTGACTCCGGTGGGTGAGCGCATCGTCGAGCAGGCGCAGAAGGTGCTGGAGGAAACGGCGCGCATCCGCGAAATCGCGCTCGGCGGGCGCGACCAGCTGGTCGGGGTGCTGCGGCTGGGTGTGATCCACACGGTGGCCCCGTACCTGCTGCCGGACCTGATCCCCGAGCTCCACGCACTGGCGCCGCAGATGCCGCTGGAGATCGACGAGACGCTGACCGAGAATCTCGAGGCAGGACTCAAGAGCGGGCGCGTCGATGCTGCGGTCGTCGCGCTTCCGTTCGACGTGGCCGGGATCGTCACGAACTTCATGTACGAGGAGCCGTTCCAGGTTGTCGTGCCCGCGGGCCACAAGTGGGCCAAGCGCAAGGCTGTGGCGCCAGACGAGCTGGCGGGCGAGCACACCATCCTGCTCAACGTCGGTCATTGCTTCCGCAACCAGGTGCTCGACGCCTGCCCCGAGCTCAACCGGTCCGAGGCGATGGTGACGCGAACGAATTCGCTGGAGACGGTGCGCAACATGGTGGCGTCCGGTCTAGGCGTGTCCGTGCTGCCGCGCGATGCGCTCACCCCTCGCTATCACAGCCAGCTGGTCGTGCCGGTGCCGTTCACGCAGCCGGCGCCGACGCGGCGGATCGCGCTGGCTTACCGCAGGAGCTTTCCTCGCCCCGAGGCCATCGCCGCGATCCGCGACGGCGTCGCGCGGTGTCGGGCCAAGGCGCCGGCGCGAGCGACGCCGCGCGCCCGTCCGTGATCGCCCGGTGCTGCGGCATGCGACCCGTGGGCCCCGCTGCGCCGGTACACGCGGCTACAGGTCGAGTGCCGCGAGCTCCGTCAGCGATCCCAGCACGTAATCCGGCGCGGGTCCGTGGCGCTCGACCGGAAGGCCGTTCCGGTTGATCCAGAAGGTGGTGAGCCCGAACGCCTTGGCGCCGGTGGCGTCCCAGCCGTTCGACGAGACGAATCCGATGTCCGCCGCGGCCAGCCCCAGGCGGTCCACCGCGAGCCGGTACACGCGGGGACTGGGCTTGTAGATTCCAGCGGCATCGACCGTAAGTACGCCGTCGAGGTGTCCGGCAAGTGCCGACGCGGCGATCAGCGGCTCGAGCATGTCCAGCGTGCCGTTCGACAGGATCCAGCGCGGTCGCGGCGCGAGGGCGTCGAGCGCCGCAGCGGCATCGGCGCAGGGCGCGAGGTGGCGGTAGCTGTCGAGCAACCGTGCCCGGTCGGCGGTGTCGAGGACGATCGTCAATTGCGACAGGGC
>JAGXBK010000076.1 GCA_018971195.1 Betaproteobacteria bacterium | reverse complement strand
CGCGCCGCGGCAGCCGCCGCGAAGCGCGGCCTGCGCGTCCTGGCCGTCGACCGCAAGCGCGAGCCCGGGCTTCCGGTGCAGTGCGCCGAGTTCGTCCCCGCGCTGATCGGGTCCGACGTCGGCGGGCTCGCCCGCTCGGTGAGGCAATCGATCCGCGCGATGCAAACCTACGTCGAAACCGAACTACCCGACCTGACCGATCCCTTTCCGGGCCAGATGCTCGACCGCGCCGCCTTCGACGCGGCGCTGGTCGAAGATGCGGTCCAGGCCGGCGCGACCTGCCGCTTCGCGACGACCGTGCGCGCCGTCGGACGGGACGGGCGAGTCGCGCTGTCGGACGGAACTCGCGCGCGCGCCCGCGTGCTGATCGGGGCCGACGGCCCGCGCTCGGTCGTGGGACGCGCGATCGGCAGCATCAATCACCACCTGGTCGAGACGCGGCAGGTCACGGTGCCACTGCTGGCGGCGCACGATGCGACCGACATCTTTCTGTCGGCCACGACCCCCGGCGGCTACGCCTGGCTGTTTCCCAAGGGTGATGTCGCCAACGTCGGCGCAGGTGTCGACCCGGCCCACAAGGCCGCGCTGAAGGACATCGTCGACGACCTGCACGCGAGCCTCGTCGCCGACGGGCGCGTCGACCGCGCGATCCTCGCGCGAACCGGAGGCGCGATACCGGTGGGTGGGATGGTGAAGCCGACCGGCATGCTGGGCGCCACCCGGGTCCTGCTCGCCGGCGACGCTGCGGGGCTCGCCAATCCGGTCACCGGCGCCGGCATCGCGGCGGCCGTGCATTCCGGCACGCTGGCAGGCGATGCCGCTGCGGACGCGGTCGAAGGCGATCCGGAGGCGCTCGTCGGCTACGAGAACGAGCTCGACGCGCTGTTCGCAGTCGCGCTGTCGCGCGCCTTGCGCCGTCGCGAGGAGCTTGCACATGCAATGCAGGCGGACGCGCTGGAGCGTCGCTCGGCGCTGCGCCGCGGGTGGGTCGCGTACCCGGAATACTGGGCGCCCTGATCACGATTCGAAGCGAGGAGATCGATCATGAGCTGCTACCGGCCCGAAGACGCTGCGACGGCCACGCCCACCGCCAGCGCGGACGCGCTCGACCACAACCCGTATGCGCTGATGCAGCCGCGCATGCCCCTGCGCCCGCCCAGGGAGGCGCGCAACGGCGCCCGGGTCATCGCCAACCACGTCGTGCCGCAGGGCGTCTACCTGCCCAACAACAACGTCCTGACGCCGTACATGCGTTCGCCCGAGTACGTCCAGATGTCGACGGCCGCGGCGATCACGCTGGGGATCATGAAAGGCAGGATGTACCGCTGCTCGTGCACACGCTGCCTCAACCTGCTGCTGACCTATCCGGAGGGTTGCCGGGCCAATTGCGCGTACTGCGGGCTCGCTCGCCATCGCGAGGCGGAGCGCGACTACGCCGACCGCAACTTCATCCGCGTCGACTGGCCCGCGGTGCCGCTCGCGCAGACGATCGACATCGTCGCCCGCGACGGCAAGGCGACGCCGTTCCACCGGATGTGCATCTCGATGATCACGCACCCGCGCTCCGACGACGACACGGTGACGGTGCTGAAGGCCTGGACCGACCGCATCGACCCGTCGACGGTGCCGGTGTCGATCCTGTCGAACCCGACGACGATGCAACGCAGCGACGTGCAGCGCCTGAAGGAGCTCGGCGCCGACATCTTCACCGTCGCGCTCGACGCCGCCACACCCGAGATCTTCGACCGTACCCGCGGCAAGGGCGTGCAGTCGCCGCACAGTTGGGGCCACTACTGGGAGATCCTGGAAGCTGCGCGCGACATCTTCGGCCCGCAGAAATTCGGCGCGCACATCATCGTGGGCATGGGCGAGACCGAGCACGACACCCTGACCCTGGTCCAGCGGCTGGTCGACATGGGCGGGCACAGCCACATGTTCTGCTTCTTTCCCGAGAAGGGCTCGCTGATGGACCACCTGCCCGCCACGCCGCGCGACCAGTGGCGTCGCGTGCAGCTCGGCCGCTACCTGATCGATTACCGGGGCGTGCGCGTCGACCGGATGCGCTTCGACGGCGAAGGCCGGGTGATCGATTTCGGCATCCCGAGCGGCGAGCTCGACGACGTCATCGACCAGGGCGTGGCATTCCGCACCTCGGGTTGCCCGGGCAAGGTCGCCGAGGATGTCTCGGCCTGCGACCGGCCCTATGGCGATTCGCCGCCGTCGGACATCGCGAGCTATCCGTTCGCTCCCGACCGCGGCGACCTCCGCAAGATCCGCCGGCAGCTGCGAATCGTGCCGCGGAAGCCCGCGCGGGCGGTGCCTGCGTCCCGCGACGCCGCGGACTGAGCTCGTGGCATCGAAGCCGGGTGCTGCCCCGGCCGCCGTGCCGGCGGCGTCCCGGCCATTCCGGGTCATCGACACCGGGCTGCGTCCGGGGCGGGCGCAGATCGCGTTCGACCAGGCGATGATCGACGCGCACAAGGCGGGCGAGATTCCCGATTCGATCCGCTTCCTGCGCTTCCCGCCCACCGCGCTGGTCGGCCGCCACCAGGCGCTGTCGCGCGAGGTCCGGGTCGACTACTGCCGCGCCAACGGCATCGGCATCGCCCGGCGCGTCACCGGCGGCGGCGCGATCTATTTCGACGAGGGCCAGCTCGGCTGGTCGCTGGTGTTCGGCCGGGGGACGCTCGCCATCGCCTCGCTCGGCGACCTTGCGCGGGAGATCTGCGAGGCGGCCGCCGCCGGGCTGCGCCGATTGGGCATCGACGCGCAGTACCGGCCGCGCAACGACATCGAGGTCGGCGGCCGCAAGATCTCGGGGACCGGCGGGTTCTTCGACGGCGACACGCTGTTCTACCAGGGCACGGTGCTCGTCGACATGGATCCGGCCCACATGCTTGCCGCGCTGAACGTTCCCGAGGCGAAGCTCGCCAGGCGTGCGCTGGATTCCGCCTCGCAGCGGGTCGTGACGCTGCAGGAGCTGCTGGGCAGCGCGCCCGACCTTGCCGTGATCAAGGCGGCGCTGCTCGAGGGCTTCACCGAGCGCCTCGGCATCGCGCCGGCCCCAGGCGACATCAGCGCGCGCGAGGAAGCGCTGGCGTCGACGCGCTTCGAGGAGGAGATCGGTACCGAGGCGTTCGTCGCCTCGATCGATGATCCTTCGGCGTCGGCCGACGTCCGCTCGGCGAGCCATACCGGCGCCGGCGGCACGATCACTGCCTGGGTGCGGCTCGAAGGTCCGCGGCTCGCCCGGCTGCGCGAGGTCCTGATCACCGGCGATTTCTTCGTGACGCCCCCGCGCACCGTATTCGACCTCGAATCGGCGCTGCGGGGCGTCGACGCGAGCGTCGTGCGCGCCGCGGTCATCCGGTTCTTCGAGCGCGCGCAGGTGGGACTGCTGAGCGTCGCGCCCGGAGATTTCGCCGACGCGATCGAGGCGGCGATTGCCGCAGGCCGACGATGAAGCTGATCCATGTCGTCCAGCACACCTCCGCGGAATACCTCGGCCTGATCGAGGACCACCTCGAAGGGCGCGGCGTCCGCTTCCGCTACCACCGGCCGTTCACGTCCAAGGGAACGCTGCCCCCTCCGGATGCCGTCGTCGACGGCCTGATCCTGCTGGGTGGCGGACCCTGGGGCGCGGCCGGCACACGCGACGTCCCGACCCTCGCCGAGGAAATCGACCTCGCCTGCGCCTGCCTCGCGCGCGAGGCGCCGGTCATCGGCATCGGACTGGGCGCCCAGATTCTCGCCATCGCCGCAGGCGGCAGCGCCCTGCCCGCGCCCCTCGAGTTCTCCGTGACCCCCGCCCGGCGCAGCGACGAATCGGCGCTGAACGGGTATCTGCCAACGACCTACCCGCTCGCGCTTTACATGCGCGACTGGCCGCGCCCGCCGGCGGGTGCGCGGGTGCTGGCCCGCGACCCCCGCGAGCGCGCCGCCCTGTGGCAGGTCGGACGCCGCGCCTTCGGCTTCGCCGGGCATCCCGGCCTCAAGGTCGCGATGGTCGAGGACCTGATCATGGAATTCGAGGAATCGCCCCCCGAGGTCGAAGCCCAACTTGCGATGCTGCGCGGCGCCCAGCGGGCGATCGAGGACGCCCTGGTGCCGATCATGACCGGCCTGGTCCAGATGACCGGGTGGATGGACGACCGCTCGCTGGCTCGAGACTCCCCGTAGGCGCATCCGCTCCGTCTGGCGCAGAAATCACTTGCGCCCCATAGTGCTGCTGATTACTATATTAGAAATCGCTGATATAAGGCGCGGGCAGGCGCACCTCGGGAACTGGCGCTGCCGCGCAACGACCCATCGCAGTTCCATCCCTCGAGTCCAGGACGCCATGGCAAAGAAGCTCGTGATCGTGATGGCCAACACCGACCCGCGCAACGGCGAGGAGCTCGGCGCCCCCATTTTCCAGGCGTCGGTCGCCGCCGCGATGGAATACGACGTCGAGGTCATCTGCACGGCCGCCGCGGGCCGGCTCATGAAGAAAGGCGTCGCCGAGAAGCTGTTCGTCAAGGCAGGCTCCCCGAAGTCGGTCTACGACTTCATCAAGGACGCGCACGAGGCGGGGGCGAAGTTCTACTGCTGCTCGCCGAACCTCGACCTGTTCGACATGACCAAGGACGACCTCATTCCGGAGTGCGAAGGCATCGTCGGCGGCGCGCACCTGATCGAGGAGGTCATGGAAGAAGACTGCAAGGTCATGACGTACTGACCTGCCAACGGGAGCGACGATGACCCATGCGTCCACGCGGGTGCAGGACCGCATCGGAGACCCCGTCTCCGACAAGCCCGCCGTCGCCCGTACCAAGCTCGAGGAGATCTTCAAGGACATCCAGTCCGATCTGCGCTACGACCACGAGCTGAACGGCTGCCTCAACTGCGGCATCTGCACGGCGACCTGCCCGGCCGCGCACTACTACGACTTCAGCCCGCGCGAGATCGTCCAGCTGCTGTGGACCGAGAACCTCGAGGGCATCTACGACGCGATGCAGGAGAAGATCTGGGCCTGCGCGCAGTGCTACACCTGCGCGGCGCGCTGCCCGTTCAGCAACTCGCCCGGCGGCCTCGTGATGCTGATGCGCGAGACTGCGATCAAGCACGGGATGGAATCGGCGCGCAACGTGCTGCGCCCGTTCAGCCGCGTCATGCTGAAGCTGGTCACGACCGGCAACCAGCTCTCGCCCGACATGATCAACAAGGATCACTTCGCCGACTGGGGTCCCAACATCTCCAAGGTCGACGCGCCGCTCAAGCTCCTGCGCAAGGCGATCCCGATGCCCACGCTCAACACGACGGCGACGGCGTGGGAGGTGAACCTGAAGACATCGGTCGAGCTGTACACGATCTGGGAAGAGACCGGCGTGCTGAAGCAGCTCGAGACCATCGACGAGAACCTGTTCGACGTGATCACCGACATCATGGACGAAAAGCGCGACGATCTGAAGGACTGGATCGCCGAGCAGCAGGAGAAAGACGACGATTGACCGCGTTCCGCGAGGACGCGAGATCGCAGGATGTGGCAACGAATTGCCGAAGGAGACGACCATGACGAATCGAATCGAACCGCAACCGGGCGAGCGCTTCACGGGCCACGGGTCCGAATGGCACGACGCCAAGCTCTCGCCCGAGGACGCACGCATCGCGACGTCGTGGGTCGAGCTCAAGATCGACAAGCGCTCGATGCTGACCTCGAAGGAGCGCGTCGAGGACGTGCGCGACATCATGTGGCAGCTCGAGAAGGAAGGCGAGATCGCCGTCCACCGGATCCGCGACGAGCACCAGCCGGTGATCGCCAAGACGCTCTACGGCTGGGACAAGAAGATCCCGACCAAGCGACTCTGGCACCACAAGTCCTGCGGGCAGTGCGGCAACATCCCCGGCTACCCGACGTCGCTGCTGTGGCTGATGAACCGGCTCGACATCGAGTACCTCGACGAGACCGACCAGACCTCCTGCACCGCCTGGAACTACCACGGCTCGGGCATCGGCAACCTCGAAAGCCTCGCCGCGGTGTTCCTGCGCAACTTCCACCAGGCCTACGTCGCGGCCAGGGCGGAAGGCCTGCCGGACGGCTACTACTACCCGCTGGTCCACTGCGGAACCTCGTTCGGCAACTACAAGGAAGTGCGCGGCTACTTGCTCCATTCGGCGACGCTGCGCGAGCGCGTGCGCAAGATCCTCGGCAAGCTCGGCCGGCTGGTCGACGGCAAGCTGCTGATTCCCGAGGAAGTCGTCCACTACTCCGAGTGGGTGCACGTGATGCGCGAGCGCATCGCTGCAATGCAGGAGATCGACTGCAGCAACATCCGCGCGACCATCCATCCGGCCTGCCACGTGTACAAGATGGTGCCGCAGGACGTGATCTACGACGACACGGTGCTGGACGGCAACCGCGTCGCGGTGTCGACCGGGCTGATGCAGACGCTGGGTGCGCAGGTCATCGATTACTCGACGTGGTATGACTGCTGCGGCTTCGGCTTCCGTCACATCATCTCCGAGCGCGAGTTCACGCGCTCGTTCGCGATCGATCGCAAGATCCGCGTCGCCATCGACGAGGCGAAATCCGACGTGATGATCGGCCACGACACCGGCTGCATCACGACGCTCGACAAGAACCAGTGGATCGGCAAGGCCGCGGGCAAGGCGGTCGACCTGCCGGTGCTGGCCGACTGCCAGTTCGCCGCGCTGGTCTGCGGCGCCCACCCATACAAGATCGTCCAGTCGCACTGGCACGCGTCGTCGACCGAGACGCTGATGGAGAAGCTGGGCATCGACTGGCAGGCCAGGAAAGCCGAATTCGTCTCGTATCTGGACGAGGTCAAGGCCGGCAAGCAGGAGAACCTTTACGATCCCCGACGGATGATCACATCCGGTCCCGGCTTCATTCCGATCGCGAGACTTCCGTGAGCAAGCCCATCCTCATCGTTGGCGGCGGCCCTGCGGGACTCGCGGCGGCCACCGCGCTGTCCAGCGTCGGTCAGAAGGCGATCCTGGTCGAGAAGGAGCAGCGACTGGGCGGCGCGCCGATCCTCTCGGGGTACGCCAAGCTCGTGCCCACCGGCGAATGGGCGAAGGATGCGATCGGCGGCATGGTGAGCCGCGTCGAGACCGATGCGTCGATCCAACGCCACGCCGGACGAACGGTGGCCGAGTTCACCGGGGAGCCGGGGGCGTTCCGCGCGAAGCTCTCCGACGGAACGACCCTCGACGTCGGGGCCGCGATCCTGTGCACGGGATTCACGCATTTCGACTCGGTCAACAAGCCCGAATGGGGCTTCGGCACCTATCCCGACGTGGTCACGACGACGCAGGTCGAGCAGATGATCTCGTCCGGCAAGGGCGTGCGCTGCCCGTCCGACGGACGCAAGCCCGAGCGCGTCGCGATCCTGCTGTGCGTCGGCTCGCGCGACCGCCAGATCGGTCGCGAGTGGTGCTCCAAGATCTGCTGCACGGTGTCCTGCAACATCGCGATGGAGATCCGCGAGGAGCTTCCGGACTGCCACGTGTACATCTACTACATGGACATCCGGACCTTCGGGCTCTACGAGACCAGTTACTACTGGAAGAGCCAGGAGGAATTCAAGGTCAAGTACATCAAGGCGCGGATCGCCGAGGTCACGTCCAACGGCCAGAAGCTGATCGTCAAGGGCGAGGACACGCTGGTCAAGCGCCCGATCACGATCCCCTTCGACATGGTCGTGCACGCGATCGGCATGGACCCGAACGTCGACAACCGGAGCCTCGCGTCGGTGTTCGGCGTCGCGCTGCAGCCGCAAGGCTTCATCGGCAAGGCGAACGCCTACGCGACTTTCGGCGAGACCTCGCGTCCCGGCATTTTCGTCGCGGGCGCCGCGACCGGGCCCGAGACGATCGACGATTCGATCGCCCAGGGCAAGGCCGCGGCGATCGCCGCCTATGCCGTGGTCAATGGCGCAAGGGTCGCCGCCCAGGCGGCCTGACGCGCGGGGAACACGCCGGATGATGCGCAACGCGAAAGCGCTCGCGGTCGCGGCGGCCCCGCGGCCGGTGCTGGACCTTTCGGGTCCCAAGCTCAAGACCGCCCTGGAGTCGCTGGTCGTGCGCACCGAGGACTACGGCGGCGTCGAGCGCTACGTCGATGCCGTGAAGCTCAAGTCGGCGCTGTTCGCCCAGGCCCTTGGCGAGGGCCGCGCGCGCGCGGTCGATCCGAAGACGCTGCGGCAGCTGCTGTCGCTGATCGCCACGGTACGCCGGCGCGTCGGGCCCTATCTGGACGAGTGCGGATTCGGCGAGATCCGGACGCGGCTCGCCGAGCTGCTCGATGCCGCGCGCGACACTTCGGCGGCCGACGACGCGATCGCGGCGTTCTGCGCCCACTTCCCCGACGACCGCGAGCACCGCTGGGTGCGCGATCTCGCGGTCGATGTGCTGCACAACGTCGATCCCGAGCGCTACCCGCTGATGTGCCGGTGGGTCTGGGATCAGCGCGCCAACACCGGCGTTCTGCGCGAGATCTGGCACGCCGACAACGTCGACCATATGGTGATCGATGTTCCCGACCGGCACGAGACCTTCGTCGTGCTGCGCGAGGAATTGTCGCAGTACCTGACGACGAACGGCGTGTTCCGCGACGTCCTCCAGTACGTCGACCTGCTGACGGCCCAGGTGTACGCCGAGTACATCTCCGAGCAGGGAGGCAGCTACCTGCGGACGGATTTTGCCTCCCCCGAAGACCCGATGCTGCACACGCGGCGCATGCTCGGGCTCGACGTCGCGGTCGACGGCCGCAGCAAGCTGAAGGCGGTCGATGGCATGGCGACGATCGCCGACCTGCCTCGTCTTACCAACTGACCTGGCGGTGCTTCGATGCCGATCCATGAAAAATCGCTGATCCGCCCCGAGAACATCAGGACGCACGACAAGCTCGTCCTGGATGGCGTCGATGTCTCCGGACACTGGAGCACGTTCATCGAGACGCGCGTCGTCTCGGACTACAACGAGCGGCTGCAGGAGGAGATCGCAGCGCTGCCCGGCGGCGAGTACATCCATCGCTGCTGGCAATGCGGCTCGTGCACCAATTCGTGCACGGTCAACGCGGTCAATCCCGATTTCAATCCGCGCTACTGGATCTACCTGATCCGCGTGGGCATGGAATCCGAGCTGCTGCGCGACAAGGACATCATCTGGCAATGCGTGTCGTGCAACAAGTGCACGTATGCCTGCCCGCGCGACGTGTTCCCCGAGGGCGTGATGAAGGCAACGGCGCACTGGCTGGAGCTCAAGGGCCACACGCCGAAGTCGAGGTCGACGATGTTCGACGAGGAATTCTCCGAGCAGGTCATTGCGACCGGCAAGATCGAGGAAGGCCGCATCATTCGCGGCTTCTTCGCGAGGAGCGCGCAGCCGCTGCGCCAGGACTGGCTGATCGAGATGGGCAAGCGGCTGGCGCGGAAGCTTCCTTTCAAGATGGGCATGCTGCTGGGCATCGCCGCGCTGATCCGGCCGCGCACCCGCGGCTGGGGCAGGAGCCGCGACGCGATCGCGAGCTACGTCGGCGAGCAGGAGCAGCGGCAGCGCAAGGCGCTGAGCCTTCCAGAGCCAGGAGCGAAATGATGTCGGGTCCCGATGTGAAAGACGCGAAGGCCAGGTACCGGCGGGTCGCCTACTACCCCGGCTGCGCGCTCGAGGGCACGGGCCACGCCTACAACCGCTCGACCAAGGCGGTCGGCAAGGCGCTGGGGCTTGCGCTCGACGAGGTGCCGAACTGGAACTGCTGCGGGGCGATGGAAGTGAAGAACATCGACCCCAAGGTCCAGACGTACCTGTCGTCACGCGTCCTGTCGATCGCCGCCAACGAGATGCATGCGTCGGTGGTGATGGCCCCCTGCAACGGCTGCTATCACAACCTGAAGAAGGCCGAATACGACCTCGCGAAGGACGAGTCGTCGCGCGAGGTCGTCGGCCGCATCTCGGAGAAGGCCGGCCACGCCACCTACCAGGCCGGGCAGGTCGAGACGATCCACGCGCTGGACTGGATCAAGCACGGAATCGGCGAAGGCGCCTTGCGCCAGCGCGTGTCGAACTCACTGAAGGGGCTCAAGGTCGCGAACTACTACGGCTGCATGTACACGCGCCCGCGGCACATCTTCCCGGAGAAGGACCAGGGGCCGGGCACCGAATCGACGTCGCAGCCGCATTTCATGGACGACCTGCTGGAAGCCGCAGGCGCCACCAACGTCGACTTTCCGCTGAAGACCGCCTGCTGCGGCGGCGCGCACACGTTGTCCGACAGCGACACCTCGACGAAGCTCGTGCTGAACATCCTGCGCGCGGCCGAAGCCGCGGGCGCCGACGTCATCGCCACCGAATGCCCGACCTGTCACTCGGGACTCGAGATGCACCAGGTTCGCGCGGAGAAGGTTCTGGGCGAGAAGACAAGCGTGAAGATGCTCTATTTCACGCAACTGCTCGGCATCGCCCTCGGGCTGTCGCCGCGCAACGTCGGCGTGCAGGAGAACGTTTCCGACGGCCTCGAGGCGCTGAAGGAAAAGGGGCTGGTGTGAGCGCCGTCTTCGACGCACGGATCGACGCGGCCGCGGTCCTGCCCGATGCGCCCGCGGCAGCGCGGGCCCTGCTCGACTGCGCCGAGGACGTTCTGGCGCACTGGGTCGAGGCTCGCGGCGCGATTCCCACGAGCGACTCGCGCGAGGGTTTCCGGCTGCTCGCCCTGCACCGGCAGGGCGCACAGGACCTCCCGAGCTTCAATGCCTGTCGCGAAACCTGCCGCGAGGTCGCGTACCACTACAACCTGCTCAGCCTCGAGCCGGGGAACCCGCAGACGGGACAGCGCCAACGCATGATGGCGTTGCTCGTGCGGCATCTCGCCCTGTTCGTCGGGGGCAAGATGGAGGTCGAGGGACTGGGGGAGTTTTGTTGTGCGTCGCGACCGCTGCGCCTAGAATCCTGACGAATTCCGCAATGAGATAGGAGCGCCGATGGCCACTGTGCGCGGCTGCAACATGCCCGACGACCTGCTGTACGACGTCGAAAACCACATCTGGTTCAGGGAAGAAGGGGATGGCAACGTGAAGCTCGGAATGACCACCGTTGCAACCGCAATGGCCGGTCAGCTCGTCGCCTTCACTCCCAAGAAAGTCGGGCGGGCGGTGCAGGCCGGCAAGTCCTGCGCGACGGTCGAGTCCGGAAAATGGGTCGGTCCTGCCAAGTCGGCTGCCGGCGGCGAGATCGTGGCAGTCAACGACGATGTCGTGAACAAGCCCTCGCTCGCCAACGAGGATCCGTACGGGGCGGGTTGGCTGGTCATCATCAAGCCCGAGGACTGGCCCGCGGTGAAGGCGACGCTGACGCCGGGCGCGGCGGTCGCCGGGCCCTACGAGGCCAAGATGGCCGCCGATGGATTCGCCGGATGTGCCTGCACGCCTTGAACGCCCGCACAATCGACGCTCGGCGATGAAGCAGCGATCGGAAGAGGCAGCGATCGATTCCGCGTGGGGCGGCGCGGGCGCACGCTTGGCGGAGCTCGAGCGGAACGCACGTCGCGCCGCAAAGCTCCTGAAGGCAATGTCGAATCCGGCGCGGCTGGTGATCCTGTGCCAGCTTGCGGACGGCGAGCGCTCGGTCGGCGAGCTCGAGCGCGTGGTCGGGTTGAGCCAATCCGGGATTTCGCAGCACCTGGC
This sequence comes from Betaproteobacteria bacterium, assembly GCA_018971195.1. Classification (GTDB taxonomy): domain Bacteria; phylum Pseudomonadota; class Gammaproteobacteria; order Burkholderiales; family Casimicrobiaceae; genus VBCG01. The sequence continues at coordinate 1,417 of JAGXBK010000076.1, read as the reverse complement.
TCTGCTGCGCCGCGAGGGTGTCGTGTCGAGCCGCCGGATCCGCCAGACGGTGCTGTACTCGCTTGCGAGCCGAGACGTCATCACCGTGATGGGAACGCTGTACTCGGTGTTCTGCCAGCCGCAGTCGGCCGCGCGCAGCTCCACGGTCGAGGTCTGACCCGCCGCGCGGATCCGCCGCCTGCCGGCGTCAGTCGGCGGGTCTCGGAACAGGATTCGACAGGCAGCCGACGAGCCGCTCCATCCTCACCCGGTGCAACTCGTGCCAGGCGGCGGCGATGCGCGCCTCCTGCGCCGGGTCGCAGGCTGCCGCGCCGCATTCCCCGGCAGTTCCGCTGCGGTCTTCCCGGAAATACGGGTAGACCGCCTCGAGCAATATGCCGAGCGGCCCCGCGAGCTCCTGCGTGCGCGCGTCGCCCTGCGTCCAGCCGATATGCATCGCGGCCTTCCTGAACGCGTCGAAATCGCCGGTCGAGCGCGCGAGCTCGCCGAGCTTCGTCAGACGTGCGATGTCCTCGCGCAGGAGCTGCGCGCGGAAGAGGCTCGATTCGGCGTCGAGGCGTTGCTTCAATTCGTCGAGCAGTTGCATGTCCTCGATCCCCTGTCCGTCATTGTAGTACGCCCGCGATCTCCTGCCAGTGCGCGTGGCGCGGGCGCCATCCGAGCACCGCGGATGCGCGCGAGCAGTCGATCGTCAGCGATTGCGCGGCGCCGTCCAGCCATCCCGGCTCGCCGCCCCAGCCGGTCGCGCGCCATGCGACGCGCAGCGCGATGTCTGCGAGCGCGAGCGGGACCCCGTGCGCGCGCGGCCTGCGAGCGCGTACGAGCTCCCTCAGCGAGAAATCACCGGGCGCGGCGAGGTTGAACGGGCCTCGCGCGCCCAGGCCCAGCGCCAGCGCGACGGCCTGCGCGACGTCGTCCTCGTGCACGCATTGCAGCCGCGGCTGTGGATCGGGTAGCCGCAGGTAGCATGGCGCCGAGGCCAGCCGGCGCAGCAGCGGCTGGGCATTCGGGCCCAGGATCACCGTCGGACGCAGGACCGCCGCGCGTGGAAGCACCTGCGAAATCCAGGCGTCGACTTGCGCCTTCTGCAACGCGTACTGGAACCGCGGCAAGGGCGCGAGCGCAGCGTCCTCGGCGAGCCCGACGCCGTGGCCATAGACCGCAGCCGACGACAGATGCACGATCGATCCGATGCCCGCGGCCTGCGCCGCCGCCAGCAGCGCCTTGGTTCCCTCGACATTGTTGCGCGCCATCTCGCGCAGCGGCTGTCGCCCGCGCATCACTACGAACGCCAGGTTGACCAGCGCGTTCGCGCCGGGAAGGCGGACATGTGCCGCGCGTTCGGCGATGTCGGCGACGACCGGCTCGAACTTCGGATGCCTGAACGCGGGCAGTATCCGGTCGATGCCGGTCACGG
>JAGXBK010000251.1 GCA_018971195.1 Betaproteobacteria bacterium | reverse complement strand
CCCAAGCTCGACAAGCACCACATCGTGCTGGTGGCGACGTCGAGCGAGCCGCTCGCGAACCTCGCCGCCGAGGGGCGCTTCGATGCGGCGCTGCTGGCGCAGTTGTCCGCGGGCGCGGTCGTGCTTCCGCCACTGCGCGCACGACGCGAGGACATTCCGACGCTGATCGAGCGGTTCTGGCGCGACGCCGCGGCCGGTGAGCGGGCGCAGCCGCTGCTCGCGACGCTGTCGCCGGTCGCGCTGACCGCACTCGCCAACGCGTACTGGCCCGGAAACCTCGACCACCTGCGCAACGTCGTTGCGAACATGCTCGTCGTGCGCGGCGACATCACCCCCGATCACGTCAAGCGACTGCTGGGCGAAGCGGCGTCGCCCAACCAGGTGATCGCGCCCGAGATCACGACCCGCTTCTTCGAATTGCCGCTGCGCGAAGCCCGCGAGGCGTTCGAGCGCATCTATTTCGAGCAGCTGCTGGGACGCGAGCAGAGCAACATGAGCAAGGTGGCGGAAAAGGCAGGTCTCGAACGCACGCATCTCTACCGCAAGCTGAAGCAGCTCAACATCCGTTTTGCGCGCCGCGGTGACGATAGCGCGGCCTGAAGCAGGCTGGCGTCCCGATCGTGACTACGGCGACCGCATCCGCAGGACGGGCGGCGCGCATGCTTCCCCTGGTCGTCGGCGCGATCGGTGTCGTCTACGGCGACATCGGGACCAGTCCGCTATACACGCTGCGCACGGCGTTCACCGGGCCCTATGGCCTCTCGCTGACGCACGACAATATCCTCGGCGTCCTGTCGGCGATCGTCTGGGCGCTGCTGGTCGTGGTCACGCTGAAGTACATCACGCTGATCATGCGTGCCGACAACCGTGGCGAGGGCGGGATACTCGCGCTGACGGCGCTGGTCTCGCGCGGGGTCGCCGACCGCGGCCGCCTGCGCTGGTGGCTCGTGGGGCTCGGCATCTTCGGGGCGGCGATGTTCTATGGCGACGGGATGATCACGCCCGCGATCACGGTGCTGGGCGCGGTCGAGGGCCTGGGCGTCATCGCGCCGGTGATGCATCCTTTCATCGTCCCGGTCAGCGTCGCGATCCTGGTCCTGCTCTTCGGGATTCAGCGCAAGGGCACCGCGAGGCTCGGTGCGGTGTTCGGACCGGTGATGCTGCTTTGGTTCATCGCCCTGGCCGTGCTGGGGGTGCTGGAGATCGCGCGCCACCCCGCGGTTCTCGCGGCGCTCGACCCCGTGTATGCGGCGAGGTTCGCGGGGGCGAACCCGGGAACCGCGTTCGTCGCGATGGGGGCCGTCGTGCTGGCCGTGACCGGCACCGAGGCCCTGTACGCCGACATGGGGCACTTCGGTAGGAGCCCGATCCGGCGCGCGTGGCTGCTCCTCGTCTTCCCCGCGCTGCTGTTCAACTACTTCGGGCAGGGCGCGCTGATCCTGCACGATCCGGGGGCGATCAAGAACCCGTTCTACCTGTTGGCCCCGGACTGGGGGCGCATGCCGCTGCTGCTGCTTGCGACCGCCGCCGCGATCATCGCCTCCCAGGCGGTGATCTCAGGCGCATTTTCGCTGACACGCGCCGCGATCCAGATGGGCTACTGCCCGCGCCTCACGATCGAGCACACGTCGGAGCGCACGATCGGCCAGATCTACGTGCCGTTCATCAACTGGATGCTGCTGATCGCGATCGTTGCCCTGGTCCTCGGTTTCCGCACTTCCGACAACCTCGCGAGCGCGTACGGGATCGCGGTGACCATGGCGATGCTGATCGATTCGATCCTGATCTTCGTCGTCATGCGCCGGATCTGGCGCTGGCCGAAATGGGTGGCGGTGCTGGTGACCGCGCCGCTGCTCGCTGTCGACCTGACGTTCCTCGCGTCGAATTCGCTGAAGATACCGGACGGCGGGTGGTTTCCGCTGCTGATCGGCGGCGTCGTGTTCACGCTGCTGACGACCTGGAAGCGCGGTCGCGCGATCCTGATGCGGCGACTCGCCGAGGACGCGATGCCGCTCGACCTCTTCATCCAGAGCATCGAGGCGTCGCCGCCCACGCGGGTGCCGGGAACCGCGGTGTTCCTGACGTCGACGGCCGACCGCGTGCCGCATGCGCTGCTGCACAACCTCAAGCACAACAAGGTGCTGCACGAGCGGGTCGTCTTCCTGACGATCGTGACCCGCGACATTCCCTACGTCGCGGACGCCGAGCGCGTCGAGATCGTGCCGCTGGGCTGCGAGTTCTACCGGATGGTGGCCAAATACGGATTCAAGGACGAACCCGACGTCCCCGAGCTGCTCGAGGACTGCGACCGCAACGGCTTCGCTTTCGACATGATGGAGACTTCGTTCTTCGTCTCGCGCGAGACTCTGATCGCGACCGTGTCGCCCGGCATGGCGCTATGGCGGGAGAAGCTGTTCGTGTCGATGTCGAAGAACGCCACCAAGGCGTCGGAGTTCTTCCACGTGCCGACCAATCGCGTGGTCGAGCTCGGCACTCAGGTCGAGCTCTGAGGGGAAATAGGGGTCAGAGCCGGGGAATAGGGGTCAGAGCTGTAATAATTCCGGCGCGA
>JAGXBK010000004.1 GCA_018971195.1 Betaproteobacteria bacterium | reverse complement strand
GTCCGCCCCCCGGCCAAGACGCCGCCGGGCCGGACCGCCGATCGCGCGGACCTGCCGCCAAAACCTTTGGATTTTAACGCTTTGCGGCAGTGCGGGTCAAACGCGGGGACGCGTCGCCCGGCACGCTCAGCCGCGCCGCCGCCACCAGGCGCCGGCCTCGCCCACGACGCCGCGACGGAATGCGAGCACGCAGACGACGAATATCGCGCCGGTGATGACCGTCACCCACTCGCCGAAGCCGGCCAGGTAGTTCTCGAGCGCGACGATGATGAACGCCCCGACCACCGGCCCGAAGATCGTCCCCATCCCGCCGAGCAGGGTCATCAGGACGACTTCGCCGGACATGCTCCAGTGGACATCGGTCAGCGACGCCAGCTGGAATACGATGGCCTTGAGCGCGCCGGCCAGCCCCGCGAGCGTCGCGGACAGCACGAACGCCAGCAGCTTGTAGCGGTCGGCGTCGTAGCCCAGCGAGACCGCGCGCGGCTCGTTCTCGCGGATCGCCTTCAGCACCTGGCCGAACGGCGAGTGGATGATCCGGTAGATCAGCAGGAATGCCGCAATGAACACCACCAGCACCGTGTAGTACATCGCGAGCGATTGCGAGAGGTCGATCATGCCGAAGAGCCGGCCGCGCGGCACCCCCTGGATGCCGTCCTCGCCGTGCGTGAAAGGTGCCTGCACGTACAGGAAGTACATCATCTGCGCGATCGCGAGCGTGATCATCGAGAAATAGATGCCCTGCCGGCGGATCGCCAGCGCGCCGACGACCAGCCCGAGCGCGGCCGAGGCCGCGGTCCCCGCAGCGATCGCAAGCTCGGGGGGGAAACCCAATCGCTTCGCGGCGTAGGCGCAGACGTAGCCCGCCGTGCCGAGGAACATCGCGTGGCCGAGCGAGAGCAGGCCCCCGAAGCCCAGCAGCAGATTGAAGGCGCAGGCGAACAGCGCGAAGCACATCGCCTTCTCGACGATCACCGGGTACACGTTCGCCAGCGGCGCCACCGCGAGGAGCCCCGCCATGATGCCGGTTGCGATCAGGATGCCGTTTCGCGATCCGCGCGCGTCGGCAGCGACCGAAAGCTCGGTCGCCAAGGTCAGTGCTCCCGCCCGAACAGGCCCGCCGGCTTGATCATCAGCACGACCACCATGATGACGAAGATGACCGTCGTCGATGCTTCGGCGTAGAAGTACTTGGTCAGTCCTTCAACGACGCCGAGGCCGAACCCCGTCAGGATCGCGCCCATGATCGAGCCCATGCCGCCGATCACGACGACTGCGAACACGACGATGATCAGGTCGGCGCCCATCAGCGGATTGACCTGGTAGATCGGCGCGGCCATCACGCCCGCGAGGGCGGCGAGGCCGACCCCGAAGCCGAAGGTCAGCGTGATCATCAGGGGAACGTTGATTCCGAACGCCTGCACCAGCGTCGGATTCTCGGTCGCGGCGCGCAGGTAGCTGCCGAGCTTCGTTCGCTCGATCACGTACCAGGTGGCGATGCATATCGCGAGCGATGCGACGATGACCCAGGCGCGGTAGATCGGCAGGTACATGAAGCCCAGGTTGACGCCTCCCGCCAGCAGCGACGGTATCTCGTAGGGCATCCCGGAGGAGCCGAACGAGTTCCGGAACACGCCCTGGATCACCAGCGCGAGCCCGAAGGTCAGCAGCAGGCCGTACAGGTGGTCGAGGTTGTAGAGCCGCTTGAGCATCGTGCGCTCGATGACGATCCCGACCGCGCCGACGACGACCGGGGCGATCACGAGCGATGACCAGTAGCCGGGATGCCAGCCGCCGACGTGTGCGTACCGGAGCAGGAACCACGCGCAGAACGCGCCCATCATGTACTGCGCGCCGTGCGTGAAGTTGATGATGTTGAGCAGGCCGAAGATGATGGCAAGCCCAAGCGAGAGCATCGCGTAGAACGCGCCGTTGATGAGTCCGATCAGCAGCTGGCCGAACAGTGCCTGCATCGATGCTCCCGGTCGACCGCGTCACTTGACGAGGTAGCACCCGCCGTCCTTCAGCGGACGGAACGCCTCGTCGGCGGGGATCGTCGCGAGGATCTTGTAATAATCCCACGGGTACTTCGATTCGGCCGGCGACTTCACCTGGACGAGGTACGCCGGATGGATTGCGCGCCCGTCGACGCGGATCGAGCCCTTGCCGAACAGCGGATCGTCGGTCGGCAGCTTCTTCATCTCGGCAACGACCTTCGCGCCGTCCGCGTCGCTCTTCAATGCCTCGACCGCCTTCAGGTAATGCAGCACTACCGCATAGACCCCGGCGTGCACCATCGTCGGATGGATGCCATTGTCGAGCGCGGCGAAGCGCTTGGCGAAAGCGCGCGTCTTGTCGTTCATGTCCCAGTAGAACGTCGTCGTCAGCGTCAGGCCCTGCGCGGTCTGCAGTCCCAGCGCATGCACGTCGGTGAGGAACACCAGCAGCCCGGCAAGCCTCTGTCCTCCCTTGACGATGCCGAATTCAGCCGCCTGCTTGATCGCATTCGTCGTATCGCCGCCGGCGTTGGCAAGGCCGATGACCTTGGCTTTCGACGCCTGCGCCTGCAGCAGGAACGACGAGAAATCCTGCGTATTGATCGGCGCCTTCACGTCGCCCAGCACCTTGCCGCCCGCCCTCTCGACGGCGGCCGTGGTGTCGCGCTCGAGCGCCTGGCCGAACGCATAGTCGGCGGCGATGAAGAACCAGGTGTTGCCGCCCTGCTTGGTGATCGCAGTACCCGTGCCGTTCGCGAGCATCCACGTGTCGTAGGTGAAATGCACGGTATTGGGCGAGCACGCCTTGCCGGTCAGGTCGGAGCTGCCAGGGCCGGACGCGAGGAACACCTTGTTCTTGTCCTTCGTGATCTGCGCGATGGCGAGGGCCACGCCCGAATTCGGGACGTCGACGATCGCATCGACGCCCTCCGCGTCGTACCAGCGGCGGGCAATCGCCGAGCCGACATCCGGCTTGTTCTGGTGGTCGGCGGAAACGATCTCGACCTTGATGCCGCGCTTCTCGATGCCGGAGTCCTCGACGGCCATCTTCGCGGCGATCACCGAGCCCTGCCCCGCGAGGTCGGTGTACAGACTCGACATGTCGGACAGCACACCGAGCTTGATCTCGTTGTTCGTGTACTGCGCGTACGCGGTGCCGGCCGCGAGGCTGCCGGCGATCGCGAGCGCGAACAGGCTGCGCTTCATTGCGTTCATGGCGTTCCTCCTCTGCAGGTGCATTTCGACCGATATCACTCGATTCCTCTCATACGCCAAGGTATTTGTGCAGCTTGGGCATGTTCGCATCGAGTTCCGCGTTGGCAATCACATCGACGATGCGCCCGTGCTCCATGACGCAGTGTCGATCGGCGACCGTCGCCGCGAAGTGGAAATTCTGCTCCACCAGCAGGATGGTGAAGCCCTGCGCCTTGAGCTTGACGATTGTACGGCCGATCTGCTGGACGATGACCGGCGCGAGTCCCTCGGTGGGCTCGTCGAGCAGCAGCAGTCTCGCGCCCGTGCGCAGGATCCTGCCTATCGCGAGCATCTGCTGCTCGCCGCCCGACAGCTTGGTCCCCTGGCTCCCGCGCCGCTCGGCGAGGTTGGGGAACAGCGCGTAGATCTGCTCGACCGACAGCCCTCCGTCGCGGACCTTCGGCGGCAGCATCAGGTTCTCCTCGACGTCGAGGCTCGAGAAGATTCCGCGCTCCTCCGGGCACCACGCGAGGCCCAGTCGCGCGATGCGATTCGACGGCAGCCCGATCGTCTCGGCGCCCTCGAACACGATCGAGCCGCTGCGCCGCGGGACGACGCCCATGATCGACTTCAGCGTGGTGGTCTTGCCTGCGCCGTTGCGGCCGAGCAGCGTCACGACTTCGCCGGGCGCGACGTCGAACGAGACGCCATGCAGGATGTGCGATTCGCCGTACCACGCCTGCAGCTCGCGGACCGCGAGCAGCGGCGCCGCGGCCGCTGCGGCGGGGGGGCGCTCGCGCTGCGCGCTCTCAGGCATGCGCGCTCCCGAGGTAGGCTTCGACGACCGCCGGATCGGCGGATACCGACGCGTAGTCGCCGTCGGCGAGGATTTCGCCGCGCGCGAGCACCGTGATGCGATGCGACAGCGTCGACACGACCGACAGGTTGTGCTCGACCATCAGCACGGTGCGATCGGCCGCGACTTTCCTGATCAGCGCAGCGATGCGTTCGACGTCCTCGTGGGTCATGCCGGCCGTCGGCTCGTCGAGGAGCATCATCTCGGGCTCGAGCGCCAGCGTCGTTGCGATCTCGAGCGCCCGCTTGCGCCCGTAGGGCAACTCGCCGGCGCGGACACTCTCGACACCCTCGAGGCCGACGGCGTCGAGCAGTTCGCGCGCGCGCCCATCATGCTCGCGCAGCACGCGCTCCGAGCGCCAGAAGTCCAGGGATCGACCGCGCTTTCGCTGCAGCGCGATGCGGACGTTCTCCAGCACCGTCAGGTGCGGAAAGACGGCCGAGATCTGGAACGAGCGGACGAGGCCCATGCGCGCGATCGCTGCCGGCCGCGAGCCGGTGATCTCGCGGCCGTTGTAGTAGATGCGGCCCTGCGTCGGCGTCAGGAAATGGGTGAGCAGGTTGAAACAGGTCGTCTTGCCGGCACCATTGGGACCGATCAGCGCATGGATCGTCCCGCGCTTCACGGCGAGGCTGACGTCCTTGACCGCGACGAAGCCCTTGAACTCCTTGGTGAGCCCGCGCGTCTCCAGAATGATGTCGTCGGCCATCCGCTCGCCTCGGGTCGCGCGGCGCAAGCCGTGTGCCTCGGAAATTCGCCTCCGCGGCCGCCGCGCCGGTGATTATCCCGGCGATGCCCGGGCTTGGCAACGAATCCACGAATCCGGCGCCGACCGGTCAGCCGCGCGTCCGCCAGTCCGGGGGACGCTTCGCGATGAAGGCATCCATGCCCTCGTCGGCGTCGGGATCATCGAGATTGCAGCACATGGTCTCGCCGGCCACCGCATAGGCGTCGCCCAGCGAAGCGTCGATCTGGGCGTAGAAGGCGCGCTTGCCCATCGCGATGATCGACGCGCTGCGCGCCACGATCAGGTCGGTGAATTGCCGGACCCCGGCGTCGATTGCGTCGACGGCCACGACCCGGTTGACGAGCCCCCATGCCAGCGCGGTGGCGGCGTCGATCGGCTCGCCAGTCAGCAGCATTTCCATCACGCGCTTGCGCGCGACATTGCGCCCGACCCCCACGGCGGGCGTCGAGCAGAAGACGCCGACATTGACGCCCGGCAGCGCGAAGCGCGCAGTGTCGGCGGCCACGGCGAGGTCGCACATCGACACCAGCTGGCACCCTGCCGCAGTCGCCATGCCGTGAACGCGCGCGATCGTCGGCTGCGGCAGCTGCGTGAGCTTGATCATGACCCGGCTGCAGAGATCGAACAGCCCGCGTCGCCACTGTGGAGAGCGCTGCGCGCGCAACTCCTTCAGGTCGTGGCCGGCGCAGAATCCGCGGCCGGCGCCCGCCAGCACCACGGCGCGGACCCCGGAGTCCGCTGCGACCTCGTCGATCGCCGTCTCGAGGGCGGCGAGCATGTCGTACGACAGCGGGTTGTAGCGCTCGCCACGGTTCAAGGTCAGGGTTCGCACGCCTTCGCGGGTATCCGCGAGGACGAACGGGGAGAGCATCGGCTCCGCAGCTGCGTTCATTCGATCGCCGCCGTCGATTGCGCGCGCTGGCGCAGGATGAATTTCTGGATCTTGCCGGTCGAGGTCTTCGGCAGCTCCCCGAAAACGACGCTCTTCGGCACCTTGAAGCGCGCGAGCTGCGCGCGGCAATGCTCGATGACCTCCGCCTCGCTCAGCTCGGCGTCGGGCTTCAGCTCGACGAACGCGCAGGGCGTCTCGCCCCACTTCGGATCGGGCCTGGCGACGACTGCGGCGGCGAGAATCGCGGGGTGCCGGTAGAGGACGTCCTCGACCTCCAGCGAGCTTATGTTCTCGCCACCGGAAATGATGACGTCCTTGGACCGGTCCCGGATCTTCACGTAACCGTCAGGCTGCATCACCGCGAGATCCCCGGAATGGAACCACCCGCCGGCGAACGACTCGTCGGTCGCGCCGGGATTCTTCAGGTAGCCCTTCATCGTGATGTTCCCGCGGAACATGATCTCGCCCATCGTCTCGCCGTCCCAGGGCACCGGCAGCATCGTCGTGGAGTCCATCACCGTCATGCCTTCCTGGCAGGTGTAGCGGACGCCCTGACGCCCGTTGCGCTCGGTGCGCGCTCCGATGTCGAGGCGTTCCCAGTCGTCCTGCTTCGCGCAGACGGCCGCGGGGCCATAGGTCTCGGTCAGGCCGTACACGTGGGTGATCTCGAAGCCCAACCGCTCCATCCCTTCGATCACGGAGGCCGGCGGCGCTGCCGCGGCGACCAGCGCGTGCACCTTGTGCCGGATGCCGCCCTTCAGCGACTCGGGGGCGTTGATCAGCATCGCGTGCACGATCGGCGCCCCGCAATAGTGCGTGACCCGGTGCTCGCGAATCGCATCGAACACTGCCTTGGCCTCCACCTTGCGCAGGCACACGTTGGTCCCGGCGTTCGCCGCCATCGTCCACGGGAAGCACCAGCCATTGCAGTGGAACATCGGCAGCGTCCACAGGTAGGTCGAGTGCCGCGGCATGCCCCAGTCGACGATGTTCGAAAGCGCGTTCAGGTAGGCGCCCCGGTGGTGGTAGACGACGCCTTTGGGATTGCCGGTGGTCCCCGACGTGTAGTTGAGCGAAATCGCCTGCCACTCGTCGCCCGGGGGCTGCCATGCGAAATCGGGATCCCCCTTGGCAATGAAGGTCTCGTAGTCGGATTCACCCAGGAGGTCGCCACCGGGCCCCAGCGCGTCGACGACGTCGATCACCAGCGGCCGCGTCGACAGGCGATTCAACGCGGCAGCGATCGCAGGCGAGAACTCGGTGTCGGTGATCAGCACCTTCGCCTCGCCGTGCTCGAGCATGAACGCCAGCGTTTCGGCGTCGAGCCGCGTGTTGAGGGTGTTCAGCACGCCGCCCGTCATCGGTACGCCGAAGTGGCATTCGACCATCTCGGGGGTGTTCGCGAGCATCACTGCGACGGTGTCGCCGACGCCGATGCCCCGGTGCGCGAGCGCCGAGGCCAGTCTGCGCGAGCGCGCGTAGGTCTCGGCCCAGGAATAGCGTCGCCCACCGTGCACGACCGAGACCCGCTGCGGCCACGTGTAGGCGGTGCGCGCGATGAGGGAGAGCGGCGTCAGCGACGCGTAGTTCGCAGCGTTGCGATCGAGATGCTGCTCGTAGATGCCGCGAGTCGCCATGGCGCGCCCCTGCCCTTGTCTCCTCAGGTGGACAATCGTAGCAAAATCGACGACCATGCCGGACGCCCGCATGAAGATCGACGCTCGATGGGACATCGCCTTTCCCGCATCGTCACCCGCACCGGAGACTCGGGAACGACAGGCCTTGGCGACGGCTCGCGCGTCGACAAGGACAGCCTCCGGATCGCCGCGATCGGCGGCGTCGACGAGCTCAATTCGAGCATCGGCGCTCTGCTCGCCGAGCCCCTGCCCGACGCGGTTGCCGCCCTGCTGATCGACGTCCAGCACGACCTGTTCGACCTCGGCGGCGAGCTTTCGATTCCGGGGCACGCCGCGGTCAGCGCCGACCACGTGATCCGGCTCGAACAGGCGGTCGAGAAGATCAACTCGGGCCTTTCACCGCTGAAGGAGTTCATCCTCCCCGGGGGTACCCGGCCCGCGGCGCTCGCGCACGTCGCGCGCACCGTCTGCCGCCGGGCCGAGCGCGCCGTGGTGGCCCTCGCCCGGCAGGAAACGCTGTCCCAGCACGGTCGCGTCTACCTGAACCGCCTGTCGGACCTGCTGTTCGTCATCGCCCGCCAACTCAACCGGGCGTCCGGTGTTCCGGATGTCCTGTGGCACAAAGGACGCTCGCGCGGTACCGCCACCCGATGAACGAAGCTGCGCACGGGGCCGCGGCGACCGCCCCGGCCGAGCGCAGCGCGCGACTCGCGGCGCTGCTCGCGCGGGTCGCGCTCGCCGACCAGGGCGCGTTCGCCGAGCTCTATCGGCTCACGGCGCCGCATCTGTACGGGGTCGCCCTGCGTATCCTGAGGAATGCGTCCGCCGCCGAGGACATCCTGCAGGAAGCCTGGATCAGCATCTGGCACCATGCCGGCGGTTACGACGCCGCGAAGAGCCAGCCCCTCACCTGGCTCACGTCGATCGTGCGCAACCGCAGCCTCGACCGGCTGCGGCGCCGCGAGATCGACGTGGTCGAGCCGGCCGGCGACGATGATGCACCTGACATCGACTTTCCTGCCGACGAGCCCTCCCCGGTGGACCTGCTGCTCGCAGGCGCCGACGCGAGGTCGCTGCGCGACTGCGTCGACGGGCTCGAGCCGGGACCGAAGCAGGCGATCGCCCTCGCGTTCTTCCACGGCCTGTCGCATGGCGAGCTCGCCCGGCACCTGGACGAGCCTCTCGGGACCGTCAAGTCCTGGGTCCGCCGCGGGCTCGAGAAACTGAAGCGCTGCCTCGACGGCGCCGGTGTGACGCGATGAACCTGTCCCGGGCCGATCGCCGCGAGCGGCTGGCGAGCCTCGCCGCCGAATATGCGCTTGGCACCTCGCCGCCACGGGTACGCCGTCGGCTGGCCCGGATCGCGCGCCGCGATCCGGTGGTCGCCGAGGCGCTCGCGCAATGGGAACGCCTGATCGCCGTGCTCGGTGAGGGCGCCCCCGGTGTGACGCCGCCGCCGCGGGTATGGCGACGCATCACCGAAAAGCTCGGGCTCGTGACCGCAGAGGCGCCCCGGATTGCGTGGTGGGACCGGCTGGGGTTGTGGCGCGGCCTCGCGGCCGCGAGCTTCGTCGTCGCGATGGCACTGGGCGTCGTGCAGCTTACGCGGCAACCCGTCCCCGCCGCGGCGCCGCTGGTCGTCGTGCTCGCGGGACCCGATGCCAGACCGGCGATCATCGCGACTGCGGCCCGCAGCGGACGCTTCCTGACGATGAAGGCCGTCGTCGACACGGCGCCACCCCAAGGCAAGGCGTTCGAGCTGTGGGCGCTGCCCAGGGCCGGCGCGCCCCGGTCGCTGGGGGTGATTCCGGACGGGGCCATCGTCGAGGTGCCGCTGCAGGCGCCCGCCGGCGAGTCGCTTGCGAACATCACCCCGCTATCGGTCAGCCTCGAGCCCGCAGGGGGCTCGCCGACGGGGGCGCCGACCGGGCCGGTGCTCTACTCGGGCAAAATCGAGCGCATGTACTGACTGCCGCGCCGGGGATGGTGCTCGCCGGGCGCGCGGCCTCGACCTCCTTGATATGGCCTACTGACGCGCCACCTCGACGTGTCGGTCTCGAGCCGCGACTCGCCATCCCTCGCATCCCCGGCCGCCGCCGGGGCCCCTGCTCGCCGCTCGCGCGGCTACCTGCGCTTCAGCGCATACCCGTCGGGGCGATCTTCCACGTCCCACCCCGCGTCGCGCAGCAACGCGCGCAGGCGATCCGCCTCGGCCCAGTCCCGTGCCTTGCGCGCCGCGACGCGCGCGCGCGCCAGCGCATCGATGTCGCCAGGAACCACTTCCTCCTTCGGGCGCCAGTCGGCGAGCCCGAGGCCGAGGACCTGATCGAAGCGCGCGAGCGTCGCGCGCTTGACCGGCCCGGCCAATCCACCGCGCAGCGTTTCCCACGCGATCGCCAGCGCCCGCGGGAGGTTCAGGTCGTCGTTGACCTGGGCGGTGAAGCGCGAGACCAGGGTCTCGTCGGCGGCGGCGCCCCCGCGCTCCAGCGCATGAAAGCCCGCACGCATCCTCGCGAGGCCGGTCGCCGCGGCGTCGAGCGCGTCCCAGGTGAAGTTGAGCTGGCTGCGATAGTGCCCGGTCAGGCACAGGTAGCGGAACGCCAGCGGGTCGTAGCCGCGGTCGACGAGCGCCTGCAGGCGCAGGAACTCGCCCGCCGACTTGGCCATCTTGGCGTCGTTGGCGAGCAGGAAGTAGCCATGCATCCAGAAGTTGGCCAGCCGTGTCCCGACCCGCGCCTCGGTCTGCGCGATCTCGTTCGTATGGTGCACCGGGATGTGGTCCTCGCCGCCGCAATGGATATCGAAGTAGTCGCCGAGGTAGTCCTGCGCCATCGCCGAGCACTCGATGTGCCAACCCGGGAAGCCGCGGCCCCAGGGGCTGTCCCATTCCATCTGCCGCGTGCTGCCTTCGGGCGAGAATTTCCACAGCGCGAAATCGGTCGCGCTGCGCTTGTCGCCCAGGTCGACACGCCTGCCGGCTTCGAGCCCCGCCTTGTCGAGGCGCGCGAGATAGCCGTAGTCGGCCTGCCGGCGGGTGTCGAAGTAGACGCCGTCGGCCGTCCGGTAGGTGTAGCCCTTGCGCTCGAGATCGGCGATGAATTCGATCTGCGAAGCGATGTGGTCGGTCGCCCTCGGGAGCACGTCGGGGCGGCCGATATCGAGTGCGTCGAGATCGGCGAGAAAAGCCTGCGTGTAGAGCGCCGCGATCTCCCACGCGCTCTTGCCCGCGCGCCGCGCGCCCTTCTCCATCTTGTCCTCGCCGGTGTCGGCGTCGGAGGTCAGGTGGCCGACGTCGGTGATGTTCATCACGTGGCGGATCCGGTAGCCGTTCCAGCGCAGCGCGCGCTTCAGCCCATCCTCGAACATGAACGTCCGGTAGTTGCCGATGTGCTGGTAGTCGTAGACGGTCGGGCCGCAGGTGTAGATGCCGACCTCGCCGCCGGGGTGGAGCGGCTCGAACTCGCGCAGACTGCGCGTGAAGTTGTCGTAGAGGATCAGCGGCGTGGACGTGGACATCGGGTGGGACGGGCTTCGGGCCTGCGCAAAGCGCGATGGGTCGGGGCGTGCGCGACGCTGACGCGGCCGCCGCGCGCGGGTCCGGCGCTCAGATTTCGCGTTCCATGATGAAGTCTTCCATGACGAAACCCCCGCCGATGGGGAAGTCGCCGCGGCCGGCGATCGCGAACCCGCAGCGCTCGTAGGCGCGGACCGAGCCCGTGTTGTTGCGGTTCACGTTCAGCGTCAGTCGCCGGCAGGCAGCGGCGCGCGCGCGCTCGACGACGTGCTCGATCAGCGAGCGCCCGATGCCCTTGCCGTGATACTCGGGAAGAAGGTAGAGCCGCTCGAGCTTCATCACGCCACGGGTGTCCGCCGGGCACCAGGCGGCGAATCCCACCGGCACCTCCGCCACCCGCGCCAGCGCGATGCCGCGATCCTCGGGCGCGCCGCCAGCCTCGTCGTGGGCGACGAACCGAAGCAGCGCTTCCCGCGAATAGCCACGCTCGAGCATGTACTCGATCTGCTCCGCGGCGATGATGCCGGGATAGTGGCGACGCCAGATCTCGTGCGCGAGGCGCCGGACGGCGTCGATGTCGTCGGGGCCCGCGGTCGAGATCGCGACCGATCGCGCGTTCTCGGGCGCGGAATCGCGCTGTGGCTGGGACTGGAGCATAGGTGGGCGGAGGTCGCGGGCTGAATTTAGCATGCGGGCGGGAGTGCGCGTCACGGTAGAATGCGCTGCCCCGCCTCGCCGACCCCGCCGCCCGCGGCGAAGCACAACTCTCCGGTCACCTCGCCCTTGATCGCCGCCCTGTCCAAGCGCACGTGGATCGTCCTGGCACTGATCATGACGATCGTGTGGTTCTCGGGGCTCGGGGTGCGCAAGCTCCAGCATCCCGACGAAGGCCGCTATGCCGAGATTGCGCGCGAGATGGTCGCCACCGGAAACTGGGTGACGCCGCGCCTCAACGGCATCAAGTATTTCGAGAAGCCGGCACTGCAGTACTGGCTCACCGCAGCGAGCTTCGAGGCGTTCGGCATCAGCGAATGGACGGCGCGCCTGCCGACCGCGCTGGCCGGCTTCCTGACGATCGTCGCCATCGGCTGGGCGGGTGCCCTGCTCGCCTCGCCCGCCGCGGGCGTCTATTCGGCGGCGGTGCTCGCAAGCTGCCTCTGGCACTTCGGCATGTCGCACATCCTGACCCTCGACGCCCTGCTGTCGTTCTGCCTGGCGCTGGCGCTGGTGGGATTCCTGCTCGCCCAGCGCAGCGACGCCCCGCCGCGCTCGCGCGAGCGGATGATGCTCCTCGCCTACGTCGCGACCGCGGCCGGGATCCTCACCAAGGGGGTGGTCGCGCTGGCGATCCCGGGAACCTCGCTGATCCTCTATTCGCTTGCAACTCGCGACTTCGCGCCGTGGAAGCGTCTCCACATCGCCAAGGGGCTCCCGCTGCTGCTGGTCCTGACCGTTCCCTGGTTCGTCCTGGTATCGATGCGCAACCCCGAGTTCGCGCGCTTCTTCTTCATCCACGAGCACATCGACCGCTTCCTGACCAAGGAGCTGAAGCGCCCGGGTCCCTGGTGGTATTTCCTGCCGATGCTGCTGGCAGGTCTCCTCCCCTGGACCGGTGTGTTCCTGTGGCGCCTGAAGGCGAGCTGGCGCGACGCCGGCGTCGATTCCGGTGGCTTCTCGTGGGCGCGCTTCTGCCTGATCTGGTCGGCGTTCATCCTCGTCTTCTTCAGCGTCTCGCAATCGAAGCTGCCGTCCTACATCCTGCCGATCTTCCCGGCGACGGCGCTGGTGCTGGGCTGGCAGCTCGACGTGATGGCGACGCGCGCGCTTTCGGTGCTCGCCGCCCTGCTCGCCACGACGACGGTCCTGCTGTGGGGGATCGCGATGCTCGGCTATCCGACCCTCGCGCTCAAGCTGGCGGACGCAAATACGCCGCTCGCGATCTATGCGGCGCTCGGCCCCTGGGTCGAGCTGGGGCTGGGGATCGCAGCCGCCGGCTATGTCCTCGGCTGGTTGATGCTGCGGCGGGGCAGCATGGCTGCGAGAAGCGCCGCGATCGCCGTCATCGCGATCTCGACGATGCTGGCGATGCAGGCCTTCTTCAGGGGGTCCGACGTATTCCGGGCGACGCGTTCGGCGGCGGACCTCGCCGGCGCACTGGAAAACGCCGCCGATCCTCCGTACGATCGCAACGCCCCCTTCTTTCAGGTTCGCATGTACGACCAGACGCTGCCTTTCTACCTGCGCCGGACGACGACGCTGGTCGCGTATCGCGACGAGATGGGGCCGGGGCTCGACATCCAGCCCGAGCTTGCGATTCCCACCGTCGCGGACTGGGTCCCGCGCTGGGAGGCGCTGCCGCAGGGCTATGCGCTGATGTCGCCGCAGACGCGGGCGACGCTGGCGAAGGAAGGCGTGCCGATGCGAGTGGTCGCGAGCGATTCGCGACGGGTCCTGGTCGAGCGGCGCTGAGACGCAAAGCCGATGGGCCTCCCCGCGTTCCTCTTCCTGATCACCGGCGTGCTGCTCAACGCCGCGGCGCAGCTCATGCTGAAGGCCGGCACCAACCGGCTCGGCGTCATCACGTTGACGGCGGGCGACTGGCTCGCGACGCTGGTCCGGATGGCGACGGAGCGTCATTTCATCGGCGGTGCCACGCTCTACGTCGTGAGCCTGGTCGTGTGGATCCTCGGCCTGTCCCGCGTCCCCGTTTCGCTCGCCTATCCGATGCTGTCACTGGGCTATGTCGTCAATGCGATCGCCGCGCACTACCTGTTCGGCGAGGCGGTCAGTGTCCAGCGCTGGCTCGGCATCGGATTCATCATCGTCGGCGTCTGGATGGTCGCGAAGAGCTGAGCCCCCATGACCCCGCCCGTCGCGCTGAAGTTCGCGAGCCCCGTCATCGACGAAGCGACCATCGCCGCGGTCGGCGACGTGCTGCGCTCGGGGCAGATCACCAGCGGCCCCTGGGTCGGGCGTTTCGAGGCGGCGCTGTCGGATTTCTGCGGCGGCCGGCCGGTGCGGACCGTCACTTCGGCGACCGCGGCCGTCGAGATCGCGCTGCAGCTCGCCGGCATCGGGCCGGGCGATGAGGTGATCACCTGCGCCCAGAGCTTCTTCACCGTGCTCAACATGATCGTCAAGGTCGGCGCGACGCCGGTGTTCGTCGATTGCGATCCAGTGAGCCGCAACATCGACCTGGGGCAAGTCGAGGCGCGCATCGGACCGCGCACGCGCGCGATCATCCCCACCCACTGGCCGGGTTCCCTGGTCGACATGGACGCGCTTCACGCCCTTGCGGGCGAGCGCGGCCTGCGCGTCATCGAGGACGCGGCGCTGGTGATCGGGTCACGCTGGAAAGGCACTCCGGTGGGCGCGTTCGGCGATCTCGTGAGCTTCAGTTTCCACCCGAACAAGAACATGACGTCGATCGAGGGCGGCGCACTGGTCTGCAACGACGCCGATGAGGCGCGCCGCGTCGACATCCTGCGTTTCCACGGCATCGAGCGGCTGCCGGACGGCACGCGCGACGTCGGCTTTCCTGGCGGCAAGTTCAACCTCCCCGACGTCAACGCGAGGATCGGCGTAGCGCAGCTCGAGCGCCTGCCCGCGTTCCTCGAACGGCGTCGCGCGCTGGTGGCGCGCTACTTCGAGCGCTTCGCCACCGATCCTGCCTGCGTGCTGCCGCCGCGGCCGGCCGACGGCGACGGGCAGTCGTGGAACATGTTCTGCATCCTGCTGCCGCTCGATCGGCTGACGCTGTCGCGCAAGGCGTTCCGCGACATACTGGCGGAGCGGGGCATCGCCACCGGCGTGTCCTACGAGGCGCTGCACCTGTCGACGCTGGGACGGCGCTACGGCTACCGGCGCGGGGACCTCCCGAATGCCGAGCGCATCGCCGACTCCACCGTCACGCTGCCGCTGCATGCCGCGATGAGCACCGCCGATGTCGATCGCGTCTGCGAGGCCTGCGCCGCGATCATCGCCGCGCACCGGAGGTGACCACCATGAGCGCACCCCAGCTTTCGGTCGTCGTTCCCGTCTACAACGAGGAAGCGGGCCTGCCTGCGCTGTTCGACCGCCTCTACCCCGCCCTCGATGCCCTGGGGCTGCCCTACGAGGTGATCTTCATCAACGACGGCAGCCGCGACCGGTCGGCGGCGATGCTGAAGGACCAGTTCGCGGCCCGCCCCGATGTCACACGCGTGATCCTGTTCAACGCGAACTTCGGCCAGCACCTCGCCATCCTGGCGGGATTTGCGCGGGTGCGCGGCGAGCGCATCGTGACGCTGGACGCCGACCTGCAGAATCCGCCCGAGGAGATCGGCAAGCTGCTGGCCGCGATGGACGCCGGCGCCGACTACGTCGGCGGCGTGCGGCGCAACCGAGGGGACGCCTGGTGGCGGCGCATGGCATCGCGGCTGATGAACCGGCTGCGCGAGCGGATCACCCGCATCAGGATGACCGACCAGGGATGCATGCTGCGCGCCTACAGCCGCGACATCGTCGACGCCGTGGCGGCCGCACGCGAGGTCAGCGTCTATATCCCGGCGCTCGCCTACACGTTCGCGCATCATCCGACCGAGATCGACGTCGAGCACGAGGAGCGCGCTGCCGGCGAATCCAAGTACTCGCTCTACCGCCTGATCCGGCTGAACTTCGATCTCGTCACCGGCTTCTCGCTGGTGCCGCTGCAGCTCTTCTCGGTGCTGGGGATGCTGGTCGCCTTCGGTTCCATCGTCCTGTACGCCGTCGTCATGACCGAGCGCACGATTGCCGGCGGCTTCGTCGAAGGCATCAAGACGCTGTGGGATCGCGACATACTCTCGTTCTTCCTGATCGGCTGGATCATGTTCGGCGTCGGACTCCTCGGCGAATACGTCGGCCGCATCTACCAGCAGGTGCGCACGCGGCCGAGCTATGTGATTCGCGCGGTGCTCGAGCGCGACGCCAGTCGCGACGCGGAACTGCAGGGCGAACGCAGGCTTCTGCCCATCGACGCCCGCGAGCTCGAACCGGCCCCGCGCGGCGACGGTCGCTGAGCGCAAGCAGCTCCCCGCAATGACCCGGGCGCTCGTCTTCGCCTATCACAACGTCGGAGCCCGCTGCCTGCGGGTGCTGCGCGCCCACGGCGTCGACGTTCCGCTGGTGGTCACCCACGAGGACGATGCCGCCGAGGCGCACTGGTTCACGCGCGTGGCCGACGTCGCCGCCGACCTCGACTTGCCGTGGATCGCCCCGGCCGACGCGAACAGCCCCGACGTCGTCGCGCAAGTCGCCGCGCTCGCACCCGATTTCATCTTCAGCTTCTATTACCGCCGCATGCTCGGCGCGCCGCTGCTCGCGGTCGCTGCCCGCGGTGCGCTGAACATGCACGGCTCGCTGCTGCCGCACTACCGCGGGCGCGCGCCCGTGAACTGGGCGGTGCTGCGCGGCGAGCGACACACCGGCGCGACGCTGCACTACATGGCGGCCAAGCCCGATGCCGGCGACATCGTCGCGCAGCAGGCGGTGCCGATCCTGCCCGACGACACGGCGAAGGAGGTCTTCGACAAGGTGACGCTCGCGGCGGAGATCTGTCTCGACGGCGTGCTCCCCGCACTGCTCGCGGGGACCGCGCCCCGGCTGCGCAACGACATCGCGCAGGGCTCGTACTTCGGCGCGCGCAAGCCCGAGGACGGCCGGGTCGACTGGTCGCAGGCCGCAGCGACGATCCACGACCTGGTGCGCGCGGTCGCGCCGCCCTACCCCGGCGCGTTCACGACGATCGCCGGGCACCCCGCGCGCGTGCTGCGCACCCGCATCGTCGCCTCCGCCGGTGTGCGCACGGCCCCGACGCTCGTGGTCGCGCACGGCAACCTCGTCGCCCGCTGCGGCGGCGGCGGCATGCTGCGCATCGACGCACTGGAGATCGACGGGCGCATCCATACGCCGGCGATGGTCGCCGAACGCTTCGGCGACGCTCCGTTGCCGCTTCCGGGCGGCCCGGACGAAACGCCCGGCTCGCGCCGCTGAAGGGCGGCCCGGGCACCCCGCCGCGGTACAATTCCGGCCCCAGTCAGCCGCCGGATCCCCACCTTACATGAAGCGCGTCCTCATCCTCGGCGTCAACGGGTTCATCGGGCATCACCTGTCGCAGGCGATCATCGCCGGTACCGACTGGGAAATCCACGGAATGGACATGCAGGCCGACCGGATCGCGGACCTGCTCGGCGAGCCCCGCTTCCGCTTCTTCGAAGGCGACATCACGATCAACCGCGAGTGGATCGAGTACCACGTCAAGAAATGCGACGTCGTGCTGCCGCTGGTCGCGATCGCGACGCCCGCGACCTACGTCCGCGAGCCATTGCGCGTGTTCGAGCTGGATTTCGAGGCGAACCTGCCGATCGTGCGGGCCGCGGTCAGGCACCGCAAGCGCGTCGTGTTCCCGTCGACCTCGGAGGTGTACGGCATGTGTGCCGACACCGAGTTCGATCCCGAGCGCTCCAGCCTGGTGCTGGGACCGATCAACAAGCCGCGCTGGATCTATTCCTGCGCCAAGCAGCTGATGGACCGCGTGATCCACGCCTACGGCCAGCAGGAAGGACTCGATTACACGCTGTTCCGGCCGTTCAACTGGATCGGCGCGGGCCTCGATTCGATCAACGCGCCC
This sequence comes from Betaproteobacteria bacterium, assembly GCA_018971195.1. Lineage (GTDB taxonomy): Bacteria > Pseudomonadota > Gammaproteobacteria > Burkholderiales > Casimicrobiaceae > VBCG01. The sequence goes on along the minus strand of JAGXBK010000004.1, from coordinate 34,485 downwards.
AAGGAAGGAAGCTCGCGCGTGATCACGCAGTTCCTCGGCCACATCGTGCGCGGCGAGCCGATCAAGCTGGTCGACGGCGGCACGCAGAAGCGCACCTTCACCTACATCGACGACGGCATCGCGGCGCTGATGAAGATCATCGACAACCCGGACGGGATCGCCAGCGGCAAGATCTACAACATCGGCAATCCCGCCAACAACTATTCGGTGCGCGACCTCGCGCAGATGATGCTCGCGATGGCGGCGCAGTATCCCGAGTACCGCGACAGCGCCGCCGCGGTCCGCGTCGTCGACACGACTGCCGCGTCGTACTACGGCGACGGCTACCAGGATGTCCAGAACCGCGTTCCGAAGATCGACAACACCTGCGCTGACCTGCGGTGGCGCCCCAGCGTCCCGATGGACGAGGCGCTGCGACGCATCTTCGACGCGTACCGGGGTCACGTCGCCGACGCGCGCGCCCTGGTCGAATGAGGCTGGGCCTCAAGGTCGACGTCGATACGCTGCGCGGCACGCGCGAAGGGGTGCCGCGGCTCGTCGAGATTCTCGGTCGGCACGGGGTCGCCGCGACGTTCCTGTTCTCGCTCGGCCCCGACCACACCGGACGCGCGATCAAGCGCATCTTCCGCGCAGGTTTCTTCGGCAAGGTCCGCCGCACCTCGGTGCTCAAGCACTACGGGCTGCGGACGCTCCTCTATGGAACGCTGCTGCCGGGGCCCGACATCGGCGTGCGCGCCGCGGACGTCATGCGCGGTGTCCGCGACGCGGGCCACGAGACCGGCATCCATTCCTGGGATCACATCCGTTGGCAGGATGGCGTCGCCACCGCCGATGCCGAGTGGACGCGCCGCGAGATGGACCAGGCCTGCGCGCGCTACGCCTCGATCTTCGGCGAGCCGCCGACCACGCACGGCGCCGCTGGCTGGCAGATGAACGTGCATGCGCTGCGCCTCACGCAGCAGCTCGGATTCGACTACTGTTCCGATGGTCGCGGCACGCATCCGCACCTTCCGGTGTGGCGCGGCGAGCTGGTCCGCTGCCCGCAGTTCCCGACGACCCTGCCGACGCTCGACGAGCTGATCGGCCTCGATGGCGTCACCGAGGACAATGTCGCCGCACACGTCCTCGAGCGCACGCGCGATCCGCGCGCCTCGGGCCATGTCTATACGCTGCACGCGGAGCTCGAAGGCGGGAGGCTCGCCGGCGTGTTCGAACAACTGCTGACCGGGTGGAAAGCCCAGGGCTGGACGCTGGGGCCCGTGCGCGCGCTTCGCGACGACGTCGAGCCGCTGGCACTGCCGCGCTGCGAAGTCGGGCCGGGGGCGATCGACGGGCGGACCGGAACGCTACTCGTGCAGGGTGAGGAGTTCCTCGCAAATGCCCTTCTGCCGGACGCCGCCTGGCCCGCCGCCTGTCCCTCCGCCTGACCCTCCGACGCTCGAGGAGCCTGCCATGACCGATGCCCGCATCGCCGATTTCGAGATCGCTTCCACCGACGGCACTTTCCGGCTTTCCGACCATGCCGGCCACCCGGTCGTGCTCTATTTCTATCCCAAGGACAACACTCCCGGGTGCACGACCGAAGGCATGCAGTTTCGCGACCTGCACGCGAAGTTCGCCAGGCTTGGCGCAGTCGTGGCCGGGGTCTCCCGCGATTCGCTGAAGTCGCACGCGAATTTCAAGGCGAAGATGCAATTCCCCTTCCCGCTGCTGTCCGATGCCGACGAGACGCTGTGCTCCCGGTTCGGCGTCATCAGGATCAAGAACATGTACGGCAAGAAAGTGCGCGGCATCGAGCGCAGCACCTTCGTCATCGACGCATCGGGCAGGCTCGTCCGCGAGTGGCGCGGCGTCAAGGTGCCCGGGCATGCGCGGGAAGTGCTGGATTTCGTCGAGTCCCTCTGACCTCGCCTTCGCTGCGGTCCGCCGCCTCGCATCGCGATGTGCGCTTTCCACCACAAAATCTTGAATTGACCCAGCGGCCAATCGCTACCCCTTGTAGCGGAGCGTGTTCGCGCCTACATTAAGGTTGCAGGGGCCGTCTTCGGTCCCGACTGTCGATGCTCCAGGAGGCCCATGGTCGAACGCAAGCTGCGCCCCGCTCCCTCCACGCTGCACCTCCTGCCCTCCCGCAAGCCGGCCCGCATCGGGCCGTCCCAGTCGACCAAGCTTTTCGTCCTCGACACGAACGTGCTGATGCACGATCCGACCAGCCTGTTCCGCTTCGAGGAGCACGACATCTACCTGCCGATCCTGACGCTCGAGGAGCTCGACGCGCACAAGAAAGGCATGACCGAGGTCGCGCGCAATGCGCGCCAGGCATCCCGCTTCCTGGACGAGCTCGTCACAATGCATGCGGAGCCCGGAACGGCCGGAATCGCGCACGGGATCCCGCTCGCCGGGAAGTCCGGCGGGGCCGCGACCGGGCGCCTGTTCCTGCAGACGGAGGCGATCGCGACCGCGTTGCCGGCATCGCTCGCCAACGGCAAGGCCGACAACCAGATCATCGCGGTGGTCATGCACCTGTCGCGCCAGCATCCGAAGCGCAGCGTGATCCTGGTGTCCAAGGACATCAACATGCGGATCAAGGCCCGCGCGCTGGGCATAGCCGCCGAGGACTACTTCAACGACAAGGTGCTCGAGGACACCGAGCTCCTCTATTCGGGCATCCGCGAGCTGCCTGCCGACTTCTGGGACCGCCACGGCAAGGACATGGAATCCTGGCAGCAGGGCGGCCACACCTACTACCGCCTGAGCGGGCCACTGGTGCCGTCGCTGCACGTCAACGAGTTCCTGTACCTCGAGCGGGCAGGTGAAGCGCCGTTCCACGCGATCGTCAAGGACATCCAGGGCAAGGGCGCCGTGCTGTCGACGCTCAAGGATTACACGCACCAGAAGAACAACGTGTGGGGCATCGTCGCGCGCAACCGCGAGCAGAACTTCGCGCTCAACCTGCTGATGAACCCCGACATCGACTTCGTGACGCTGCTCGGCCAGGCCGGCACCGGCAAGACCCTGCTGACGCTCGCCGCCGGCCTGATGCTGACCCTCGAGTTCAAGGTCTACACCGAGATCATCATGACCCGTGTCACGGTTCCTGTCGGCGAGGACATCGGCTTTCTCCCGGGCACCGAGGAGGAGAAGATGAATCCGTGGATGGGCGCGCTGGAGGACAACCTCGATGTGCTCAACAAGACCGACGACGAGAGCGGCGACTGGGGCCGCGCCGCGACGCGCGACCTGATCCGTTCGAGGATCAAGGTGAAGAGCCTCAATTTCATGCGCGGGCGCACGTTCATCAACAAGTTCCTGATCATCGACGAGGCGCAGAACCTGACGCCCAAGCAGATGAAGACGCTGATCACCCGCGCCGGACCCGGCACCAAGGTCGTGTGCCTCGGCAACATCGCGCAGATCGACACCCCCTACCTGACCGAAGGGAGCTCGGGGCTCACCTACGTCGTCGACCGCTTCAAGGGCTGGGCGCACTCGGGGCACGTCACGCTGCAGCGCGGCGAGCGCTCGCGGCTGGCCGACCACGCGGCGGAGGCGCTGTAGGGGCTACCAATCTCGTGCGTCGCCCGCACCGGCGATCGCCTCGCCGCGGCCGTTCCTTGGCGAACGAGGCGGATAGCCCGGTTGCTGCTACGCGCCCAACGCCCGAAGGCGATCGGGAATGAATCCCTCGAGTCCCATGGTGCGCGCATACCGAAGGAACATTCGCAGCTCGGTCGGATTGGCGATTGCCGGATGTTCATCGATTCTGACGAAGAATCGATCGAGAAGCACCTCGCTCTCGTAGTGCCCGGCAAGCTTTCCGCTGGTCACCGTATTGCCTCCGTGCAGGCGGTAGCGATAGAGCGGTCGCGCGACGAACTTGACTGCCGTTTCGTACGTGGCAGCGAGCAGGAAGTCCCAGTCGTGGCAGATCCTCAATGCGGCGAATCCACCGATCGATTCGACGAGCGCCCTGCGAAACACGAAGTTTCCCGTTGAAACCGCTACGTTGACCCGCATCAGGACGTACAGCAGGGCTTCCCGTTCCAGCCGCGCAATCTGCGCACGCAACGTAGTGACATAAGGATCGATGCCGATCGGGCGATCATCGTCGTCAATGAACTCTGTCGCCGAAAATGCAAGGGAGGTCCCAGACTCCTCAAGCGCGTCCACAAGCTCGTTGAGGCGGGTTGGTGCGAAGACGTCGTCGGAGTTGGCGAGCGCGATCGTAGGCGCACGTGCCAGCGCCATTCCACGGTTCAGCGCGACGTGCGCCCCACGATTTTCCTGTCGGATCAGGGTTACGGGAAACGTCGCCCTTGCCGCGAAGCCAGAGACGATATCAGCGCTGTCGTCCGACGACCCGTCGTCGATCGCGATGAGTTCGATGCTCACGCCGGTCTGCGCACCGATCGACGCAAGCGTGCGTGCGATGTACTTCGCGTGGTTGTAGACCGGCATCACCACCGAGACGTCAGGCGCGGCCTCCGCGAACGCAAACCGCTCGATCGACATGGTGTCGGATGCGCGACGAGTCTCGGCAACGACGTCGGACCATGACGGCCGCGTCGGGGCACCTCGGTCCGCACTGGCGGTCGCGTCCTTCACCGCTTCGAGGAACTGATGCCCATATCGCCGGTCGGGCTCGAGATGGTTACCCTCCCCCCACTCATTCCAAGCATTGATGAACACGAGGCGCTCCCCTCGCGGGGCGCGCATCCGCGCATTGCGGATCGCGTGCTCCAGCCAGACGCCAAAGACCTCTGGCTCGGCGTTCACCAATATCGATGCCCGCTCGCGACGTCGTGCGGTGTTGTCCCACATCGGAGTTGTGCCGGGGAACTGGCGCCACGATGGTCGCACTTGCAACAGGAAATCGGCCGCGATCTCGCTGTATTCGTGGACTGCCCCCTCGAAGTTCGGGGCGAGCCCCGGCAACGAGCGAGAAATGTCGCGTGCGTGATGTCCAATCGGTGGGAATTCCACGGCAGCGTCGAAGCCGATCGCAACCGGATTCTCGAGATGTTGCTGCTTCACGCCGGCGAAGTATGGCGTTGGCAAGCCCACAGCAGCGCACCGCTCCCGCCATCCGTCGAGGTAACGGCCGACGTCGGGAATCGAGAACGGCCGGTAGACGAGAAATAGCGGGCGCCCGTTGACGCGAATGTATCGGCGATCGGCAAATGCCGGGAGCAAGGCATCGATAAGGTCGCGGCTGTCATCGACCGAGTATTCCTGCGCGAGCAGGATCTCCCGATCGAGACCATCCCTTCGCCGGGTCCAGTTTTCGTTGGCCCAGCACACACAGAACGGATAGTCCGGTTCGCCCGAGGCAAGCATCTCGTTGAAGGGGCGTTCGAGCACCCGGCGTCCGTTGAACCAGTACCAGTAATAGCAGAAGCCGTGAATGCCATGAGCCGCCGCGAGCGCGGCTTGCTTCGCGCGCACCTCTGGCGAGCGCAGGTCGTAATATCCGAGGTCACCCGGTTGCCTTGGCTGCCAATGCCCATCGAACAGCGAACGCGCCTTGACGACATTGGTCCACTCGGTGAAGTCCTTTCCCCACCACGCATCGTTCTCCGGGATCGGGTGGTATTGCGGCAAGTAAAACGCGATCACCCTGACCGCGTCGTCGGTGTCGATCCCAATCGGGGAGCCCGTTTCGGGAGCGCTCATCCGATCCAGGTCAGCGGCAGCCGGGGGCCATGCGCACGCTCGCCACGGCCACAGAGCAGGTGAATCTTGCGCGTACCATCATTGGCGAGCGCCCGAATGCATCGAATCAGGAGGCAATTCGAGTTGGCCGCTTCGGCGGGAATCGCCAAGGCGACGATGTCCGCGTTCGCCCACCAGCGCGTGAACGACATGCCGAGCCCGGCGACCACGATCGCACCATTGCGCGGGATGGCCCCGCGCCCGACATCGATGCGCTGCGCCTCGGGCATGGCCGATCCGCAGGATCTGCCTTCTCGATCGACCCAGATGCGCTCGGGCGAGCGCCCGAGGTACTCGATGACGCCCGCAAGCAGACCGGCGCAGTTCGGATCTGCGGGATCGCAGGCGCGAACCAAATGCAGTATGGACGAGTCGCGCAGCGCCGATCGGGTCGCGCCGGGACTCTCGATGTACCGGGCAAGCCGAGGCAGCGCAAGCCCGCAAAGCTCCTCGCCGCACGCCGGAAGATGCCCGATGGCGCTGCGTATGAGTGCCAGATTGTGCCGCGCGAACTCGACGTCGGGTCGCAGTTGAAGTGCAGAGCTCACAAGCTTCAATGCGGTATCGAGGATTCCCATCTGGTAATAGGCGACCCCGAGCATGTGCAGCGCGTCGAAATTTTCCGGTTCGGCGGCAATCACCGATTCGTAGAGGGCAACAGCGACGTCCATGCGGCCCGACTTCTGCGCCTCCAGCGCCGCGAACATTCTCGCCGATGCGGGTTTCTCGCCGAGAAGCCTTTGTTCATTCGCGTCGCCAGCAGGTCGAATCGGATCCGCGGCACGCAGCACACCATGGCACTCCTTGTAGCGCCTTCCGCTGCCGCACGGGCAGCGGGCATTGCGGGACGCAGGAGGCGCGACGGCTTGCACGCTCTCAGGTCGCGACGATCGCCGGCTTCGGCAAGCGGCAGAGGCAGCAATCCATCAGGATCAATAGCTGCCCGGGTGGGCCGCGTTCTCGAAACGCGTGAATTCGCCGAGGAAGGTCAGGCGCACCATGCCGATCGGGCCGTTGCGCTGCTTGCCGATGATGATCTCGGCGGTGCCCTTGTCCTGCGTCTCGGGGTTGTAGACTTCGTCGCGGTAGATGAACAGGATCACGTCGGCATCCTGCTCGATGGCGCCCGAATTGTGGCTGACGATCCCGTCGGCCAGCCAGGATGCGGGGCCGGGCACGGTCAGGTCGAAGACCTCCTCTTCGCCGGCGGCCTCGATTGCGACAATCCGATCCCAGTAGAGATCCGATTGCGCCCAGCGTGCAAGCACCGGATCGTCGAGCAGCGTGGCGCAGGATCGCAACGTGTCCCGGCTGGGGGCGAACCGGAAGTGCGAGGTCCCACCGTACGACGTCCCGCGGGCCGCAGCCATCGCGCGCTGTGTGACGCCGCGCCGACTCATCGACGACTTGACGTCGGCGAAGACCTGCTGCGGCAGTGTATCCGCATTGGTGTTGGCGAGCGTGGATTGCAGGTGCTCGCGCAATCGTGCTGCCGGGCCTGCGCGCGGGCCGAACGCGCCGACTGCGTCGAGGAACCGACGCTGATGGTCGACGCCGCTGACGTCAACCCCGTGGACAGGCCGGGAGCCCGGCTGCACCGTCGTCCGCAGACGTGCGACGATCCCCAGCCGCAGCAGCAACGCCATCACGTCGCGAGCCAGCGCCAGGCTGCAGGTACTGAAGTAGACGCGCGGAGCGCCCTTGGCGCCCGGTCGACGAATCGAAATGCAACCGTCGGTCGCCCAGAGATGCTGCAGCAGGAGTCCCACCTGCCGATCCGACAGGCGGAAAACCTCGGCAGGAAGCCGCTTCTCGTGTGAGCGATGCCCGAAGATCCCCAGCGACTTGAGCCATGCGCCGACGCCTGCGGGGTGCCACGGATCACCATTGCCTGCGATCAGCAACTGGTGCCACGCACCCCGGCCGGCGTACCTCGTCACCGTGCTCCCCATCGCGATCGCCGCTTCCCGGACCAGCGTGCTGTTCCGCTCGGAAGCCGTGCAGTAGCGCAGAGGTTGGTGCGTCAGGTAGCTGCCATCCCCCACGAGGTGCCCGAGCAGGGCGACCGCATGGTCCGGCCACACGATGGGCAATGCAGGCTCGGGGGTGCGGCGCGCGATCGCCAGGCGGTCGCCGATCGACAGCTGCGACACTCTGCGCCATCCGTCGTGCGCGAACAGCCGGTGCTCGGCGGTCGCTCGGATCGTCCGACCGCTTGCCAGCGACAGATCGAAGACCGGCTTGACCCCCTTCGACCATACGAGGTCAGACCGTGCAGCCGTCAGGCGCTGGTCGGCGCCCATGGCGATGACCTCCGGCGTCGTTCCGACAAGTTCCCGGATCGGGATGCGCCGTCCATCGACAAGATTCACCAGCGTATCGCCGGTCACGCATTCACGGAGATCCGACATCACCGGCCGCTTGTTCGGACGCTGCTCGAGCGAGCGGTTCAACTGCGACAGCGCGACGACCGGGACCTGGAGCTCCTTCGCCAGCGACTTCATCGCCCGCGAGATCTCCGAGATCTCGGTGGCCCGGTTCTCGCCCTGCGTCGACGCCTGCATCAGCTGCAGGTAGTCGACGATGACCAGTCCGAGCTTCCCATACTGCTTCATCAGGCGTCGCGCGCGCGAGCGGACCTCGATCGCGTTGAGCGCCGGCGTCTCGTCGATCAGGATCGGCGCCTCGTTCAGGCGCCCGAGCGCCGCCGACAGCTTGTCCCAGTCCTCGGGCGCGAGGCGCCCGGTGCGGAGCTTGTGCTGGTCGAGCCTGCCGACCGAGCCGATCATCCGCATCGCGAGCTGCGTCGCGCCCATTTCCATCGAGAACACCGCCACCGGCATGCCGGTCGTGAGCGCGACGTTCTCGCCGATGTTCAACGCCAGCGAGGTTTTACCCATGCTCGGTCTTCCGGCCACGACGACGAGGTCGCCGGGCTGGAAGCCGGAGGTCATCCGGTCGAGGTCGGAGAATCCTGTCGGCACCCCGGTGACGTCCGATGGATCGTCGCGATTGTAGAGCGTCTCGATCCGCTCGACGACGCTCGCGAGCAGCGTGCCGATCTGCTGGAAATTGCGCGCCCCGCGCGCGCCCTGTTCGGCGATGTGCAGGACCTTGGCCTCGGCCTCGTCGAGCACGGCCTTCGCATTGCGGCCCAGAGGATGGAAGGCCGATTCCGCGATCTCGCTGGCCGTGGCCGCGAGCTGGCGCAGGATCGATCGCTCGCGGACGATGTTCGCGTAGTGCCGGACGTTCGCCGCGGTCGGGATGTTCTGCGCCAGCGCGCCGAGATAGGCGAGGCCACCGACATAGTCGAGCTTCTGCGTCGACGCCAGGGCCTCCGACACCGTGACGACGTCGGCAGGCTTCCCCTCGCCGATCAGCTGCAGGATATGGCGATGAATGACGCGGTGCGCGTCGCTGTAGAAGTCGTCGGCCGCGACGACGTCGCCGATCCGGTCGGCTGCCTCGTTGTCGAGCAGCAGGCCGCCCAGCACCGACTGCTCCGCTTCGAGCGAATGCGGAGGCAGCTTCAGGTGGTCTACGGGAGGATCGTCGGGCACGCGGATGATCGGCGGCAAAGCCCGCATTTTACGCGCCGCCACGCGCGCTGCCCATCATGCAAAAGGGGCCGTCGCCGGCCCCATTCTGCATCCGCGTCCTGCCGGGTCAGGTCGTCGTATCGCCGATCACCGTCACCGTGATGTTCGCGCTGACGTCGGTGTGCAGCGCGACCGACACCGGGTGATCGCCCACGTGCTTCAGCGGACCGGCCGGCATCCGGATCATCGCCTTCTCGATCTCGACGCCCTGCGCCTTCAGCGCGTCGACGACGTCGACGTTGGTCACCGAGCCGAACAGGCGGCCGTCGACGCCGGCCTTCTGGGTGATCCGCAGCGCGGTACCTTCGATCTTCGCGGCGAGCGCCTGCGCAGCCGCGAGCTTGTCGGCGGCCGCCTGCTCGAGGTCGGCGCGGCGGGCCTCGATCGCCTTCAGGTTGTCGGGCGTGGCGCGTTTCGCCTTGCCGTGCGGGATCAGGAAATTGCGCGCATAGCCGTCCTTGACCTTGACGACATCGCCCAGATTGCCGACGTTCGCGATCTTCTCGAGCAGAATGATTTGCATGGCCCGATGCTCCGTCAGTGCAGGTCGGTGTACGACAGCAGCGCCAGGAAGCGCGCGCGCTTGATCGCCGTTCCGAGCTGGCGCTGGTAGCGCGCCTTGGTGCCGGTGATCCGCGCCGGCATGATCTTGCCGTTCTCCTGGACGAAGTCCTTCAGCACATCGATGTCCTTGTAATCGATCTGCTTGACCTTCTCCGCCGTGAAGCGGCAGAACTTCTTGCGCTTGAACAGGTTGTTGCCGCGTTCGCGGCGCTTGCCGTCCTTCTTGAACTTGCCCTTACCTCTTCCAATGGGGCGTGGCATGTCGGTGTCCTTTCCTCAATTGTCCGTCGTCTCGAATCGTGTCACGTGCAGCGCGACGCTCGCTCCGCTCCGGTAACGCCTCGCGATGAAGCCCTCGCATCGCAGCGCGGCGCCAGGCGCCACTGCGGACAACGCCTTCGCGACCTCGCCGAAGGCAACGGCGTGCATCTCGCACTCCACGTCGCGTTCGCCGCCCGCCTCGGCCTGCTTCGACCGATGCAGCAGCGTCAGCTCGACTGCGGGAATCCCGCCGGGCGTATGGCGCAGTGCGCCGCAATCGCCCACCGTTGCATCCAGCGCCAGCCGGTTGACGCCCGGCACGTCGCCAGGCCGCGATCAGGCCGGCGCGGCAGGCGCGGCCTGCGGGGCCTCGGCGGCGGCGACCGGAGCCGGGGCGGGTCTCTCCGCACGCTCGGGCCGGTCGCCACGCTCGCCTTCCTTGCCGGTCAGCGACCTCGCCTTCTCTTCCTTCATCATCGGCGAGGGCGCAACGACAGCTTCGGTCATCGCGACGACCAGGTGGCGCAGCACCGCGTCGTTGAACTTGAACGCATGCTCGAGCTCCGTGAGAGTCTCGCGCCCGCATTCGATGTTCATCAGGACGTAATGGGCCTTGTGGACTTTCTGGATCGGGTAGGCGAGTTGGCGCCGTCCCCAGTCCTCCAGGCGGTGGATCCGGCCGCCGGGGCCGGTCACCATCGTGCGATAGCGCTCGATCATCGCGGGCACCTGCTCGCTCTGGTCGGGGTGCACGATGAACACGACTTCATAGTGACGCATCGGTACAGCACTCCTTTCGGTCGATGAAGGCCCGCCTTCGGGAACATCCCGCGGTGGGCCGCATGGCCTCCCCCATGTGCGGTGCTGCGGCCCATTCGACATCGGACCCTTGGATCACGGCATCGGCGCTCGATGCCGGATCGTCCCGCGGCGGGGTGAGGCAAGGAAGCCGGAAATTATATCAGGAAATTGCTTTGCGGATCAAACGGCTACTGCAAGAGTTCACTGCGCCCCGCCGGCCCTGATCGTCGACAGGGGTTCGCCCGGGTCCGGAGCGCCGCCCCGGGTCAGGGCGTAGGCGCGGCCCCGCTCCTCCGCCGCATCCAGAATCTGATCGCGCGCCGGCTTCGCCATGGCCGCCACGGCCCTGACCCGCTCATAGAAGCGGGGCAGGTCGCCTCCCGCCTCGCGCAGCAGCTCCCTGAATGCCGGAATCCGATCCGTGTAGATGCCGACCGCGGCGAGGCTCGCATTGTTGGGTGAATGCGCGAACCAGCGGTCGTAGCCCGCAAGTCCCGGCTCCCCTGCTTTCGCGGCCTCGTAGGCCGCTTTCATCGACGCGAAAGCGTCCCGCTTGGCGATCTCCTTGGCGGCGGCATCCAGAGGGCTTGCGTACACCTGGGCGAGCTTCGCCCGCGTCGTGCGCACCAGATGCCGGAACACTCCCCGCAGCTTCTCGGCGCGCGCCGCCTCGGCATCGAGCCGGGGGTCGTTCTGCGCGACAAGCCAGCGCCGGAGGCCGGCATCTTCGACCGTCGTCGCGAACGACTCGTTGAACACCGAATCATCCTTGACGTACAGGAGTTGGTGCGCCAGCTCGTGAAAGACCAGGCGCGCGACCTCGGTCAGCGGCCAGCGGACGAACGTGGACAGCACCGGATCGTCGAACCATCCCAGCGTCGAGTACGCCGGCACCCCGCCGACGTAGACGTCCTCGCCCTCGGCCTCGAGCCGCGCCGCTTCGCGCTTCGCGGCAGCCTCATCGAAATACCCGCGATAGTCGACACAGCCGGCGATCGGGAAGCACCACTGGCGGGGCTCGAGCGACAGCTTCGGCGTCGCGAACACGTTCCAGGTGACGAACCGCCGCCCGAGGTCGGCATAGCGCTTGTAGCTGCCGTTGTCGGGAAGGCCGAGGCGGCGGCTCGCGAAAGCGCGGATCGCCTGCACCTGGGCAAGCCGCGCCGCCAGCGGCGCATCGGCATTGCCGATCGCGGTGGAGATCGGCTCGCTGCGCGCCAATAGATCGATCTCGCCCGCGGCGCCCTGCCAGTAGTAATCGATCGGGCTGCGGCTCGCGCAAGCCGCGAGCAGCGCCGCGCCGGCGGTGCCCAGCGCAACCGCGCACAGCAGTCGGCGACGGCGCCGATGTGCGCGGGAGTGCGCCTCGGCCGTGGCGTCAGCGTGCAAGGTAGCGCGCAAGGCGGGCCACGCCGTCCTCGAGCTTGCGCTCGTCGATCGTGTATGCGAGGCGGACGTGCTGCCTGGCGCGGTGGCGACCGAAATCGACGCCGGGAGTGAACGCGACGCCTGCGCCCTGCAGCACGTCGCGGCAGAACGCCTCGCTGTCGTCGGAAAACCGCGCGCAGTCGGCGTAGATGAAGAAGCCCCCGTTGGGGAGCACCGGGATGCCGAATCCGATCTGGCGCAGCGCGGGCACGAGGAAATCGCGGCGTGCTTGGAATGCGCGCCGCCGCTGTTCGACCACGTCGATCGTCGCCGGTTCGAAGCACGCCAGTGCCGCGCGCTGCGACAGCGTCGGAGGCGAAATGTAGAGGTTCTGGGCGAGCTTCTCGATGTCGCGCACGTAGCGCAAGGGGGCGACGACCCAGCCGAGCCGCCACCCGGTCATGTTGAAGTACTTGGAGAAGCTGGAGATCACGAACGCATCGTCAGCGAACGCCAGGACGCTCCTCGGGCGCTCGCCGTAGGTCAGGCCGAGGTAGATCTCGTCGACGATCAGGTGCCCGCCACGGGCGTCGACGGCGACCGCGATCCTGCGCATCTCGTCGGCAGGAACCGTCGTGCCGGTGGGGTTGGACGGCGTCGCGATCAGGACGCCGCAGGTCGCCGCGGTCCAATGCCGCTCGACCAGTGCGGCCGTCGGCTGGTAGCGCGACTCGGGCCCGACCGGCAGGGCGAGCGCTTCGCCCTCGAGTACGCGAACGAAATGGCGATTGCACGGATAGCCCGGGTCGGCGAGCAGGATCTGCCGGTCGCGATCGACCAGCAATGCCATCACCAGCAGCAGCGCCGCCGACGAGCCCGCGGTGACGATGACGCGCCCCGAGTCGACCTGCACGCCGTAGTGCTCGGCGTAGTGACGCGCGATCGCCTCGCGCAATTCGGGCAAGCCCAGCGCCGACGTGTAGTAGATCCCGCCGTCGGCCAGCGCCCGCCGCGCGGCGTCGAGCACCGGTTGCGGCGTCGGGAAATCCGGCTCGCCGATCTCCATGTGGACGACGTTGCGGCCGGCAGCCTCGAGCGCACGGGCAGCCGTCTGGACTTCCATCACGTGGAAAGGCGAGATGTCGGCGACGCGTGCGGCAAGTCCGGGGCGGGAGTCCATCCAAAGGCCTAGTGCGAACCAAACTCGAAAGGCGCTATCGTACCGCCATCGTGCCTGCTGCCCGCTTCCCGCCATGCCCCACATGCGCCCGCCGGGTCTCCCGTCGTGGCAAAGCCGCCGCCGCGCGACTTTGCCGCATCCGGTCCGCCGCGTCTGCGTGGCGATTGGCCCTCATGATCGCGGGCGCAGCCGTCCTCGGGACCCCCGCTACGGCATTCGCGGGGCTCTACAAGTGCGCGCTCGACAGCGGAAGCGTCACCTACCAGCAGGACCCCTGCCCGCCGGGGAAGGAGCTGCGCGACTTCGATCGCAACCCCGCCAACGTTTCGGTCGTGCCGTTCACGTTCGTGCCGGGAGCGGAGACGCGCAGCGCAGGCGCGGTACCACGGCCGGACTCGCGCGGCAAGTCCGAGCGCAAATCGCGCAAGGCGGAGGCGCGCCCCGGCAACGCCGCCGAGCGCAAGTTCCTGTTCCCGGGCATCAGCGAAGGCGAAGTCGTCGCACGCGTCGGCCGGCCCGACATGTCGACGGGCAGCGGACGCAAGACCACACGCTGGACCTACATGCCCGCGCCGGAAGATCCGGCGACGATCACGACCCTGACCTTCCAGTTCGGGCGCCTGGTGGAGGTCGAGCGCAAGGTCGTCCGAGCCCCATGAGCCGTTGCTGGGCGTCCGCGGGATGAGGGCGACGGGCCGGGCGAACGCTACAGCCGGTAGGCGGCCTTGGCCAGGTCGCGCGCCAGCAGCGGTGCCAGCTCGAAAGCTTCATCCTCGCCGAAGCGGTGCTCGACGACGCAGGTCGCAAGGAACCGGCAGGCGACGCGGCGCCAGACGTCGTGGCGCGCGGGTATCGAAAGGAATGCCCGGGTGTCGTCGTTGAAGCCGACGGTGTTGTAGAAGCCGGCGGTCTCGATCGCCTGCTCGAGGAAGCGCAGCATGCCCTGGTAGCTGTCGTGAAACCACCACGGCGGGCCGAGCCGCAGCGCCGGGTAATGGCCCGCGAGCGGTGCGAGCTCGCGCGCGTAGGTCGTCTCGTCGAGGGTGAACAGGATCAGGGTGAAATCACGCTCGTTGCCGTAGCGGTCGAGCAGCGGCTTCAATGCCCCGACGTAGTCGGTGCGCATCGGGATGTCGGCACCCTTGTCGCGACCGAAGCGCGCATGCACCCGCGGGTTGTGGTTGCGGAAGCTGCCCGGGTGGATCTGCATCACCAGGCCATCGTCGAGGCTCATCCGCGCCATCTCGGTCAGCATCTGGGCGCGGAACGATTCGGCCTCGTCCGCCGAGATCGTCCCCAGCAGCGCGCGATCGAGCAGGCGCTGGCATTCGGCCGGGTCCAGGTCGAGGCTGCGCGCCGTGGGGTGGCCGTGATCGGTGGAGGTCGCGCCCATCGAGCGGAAGAATGCGCGGCGCGCGCAGTGGGCGGCCAGGTAGCCGCTCCAGGCGGCGGTGTTCTCCCCGGTCAGCTCGCCCAGCTGCGCGACGCTGTCCGCGAATCCCTCGAACTGCGGGTCGACGACCGGATCGGGGCGATAGGCGGTCACGACCCGGCCCTTCCAGCCGCTGGCGCGAATCTTCAGGTGGTGGGACAGCGGATCGAGCGGCGACTCGGTCGTCGCGATCACCTCGATGTTGAAGCGCTCGAACAGCGCCCGCGGCCGGAACGCAGGCTCCCGCAGGCAGGCCTCGATGCGATCGAAATACCGGTCCGCGCTCTCGGGGGTCAAGCGCTCGTCGATGCCGAAGACGGTGTGGAATGCATGGTCGAGCCACAGCCGCGTCGGCGTGCCGCGGAACAGGGGGTAGCGAGCCGCGAAGCTCCGCCAGATGGCGCGCGCATCGCAGGGCCGAGCTCCTTGCTCGGGCACGCCGCTGCGCAGCGGGACGCCCAGGTCCTCGAGCGGCACGCCCTGGCTGTAGAGCATCCTGAACACGTAGTGGTCCGGGACGATGAGCAGCGCGGAAGGATCCGGAAACGCCGCGTCGTCGGCGAACCACTGCGGATCGGTGTGCCCGTGCGGACTGACGATCGGCAGGTCCCGGACCGTGGCGTACAGCGATCGCGCGAGACTGCGCGTTGCCGAATCGGACGGAAACAGTCGGTCAGGGTGGAGGTCGAGGGGGATCATCGGCGGGGGCTCGTGATCGGAAGTGACGCGGTATCCGTGCGCGCGACGGGGAGATCGGTTGCGTAGCGGCGCTCGATCACGCGCGCACGGCGCGGGCCACGGTCGCCGCGGCCCCATCGGAAAACAACGCGCCGAGCCAGCGGATGACAGGCCCGGTGAATCGCGCATCGTCCGGCAGGTCGTCGCCGAAGATCGGGGACAGCGCGAGCAGCCCTCGCGCGTACGCCACCGGATCCTTGCCCGACCCGGTGGCGATCGAGGCGAAGCGCGATGCCAGCGGATCCGAGACGCGGATCGGCTGCCCGTGCTCGTCGTCGCCTCGAACGTAGCGCATCCAACCGGCGACAGCCAACGCGGCGAGCTCGACCGGTCGGCCGGCGGCGAGATTGGCGCGCACCGTCGCGAGGATGCGCTGCGGCAGCTTCTGCGAGCCGTCCATCGCGATCTGAGTGGTCCGGTGCGGCAGCGCCGGATTCGCGAACCGCCGCTCCAGCGCCTCGCAATAGGCGGCAACGTCGACCCCGGCGGGGATCTTCAGCGTCGGCGAGACCTCGACCGCGGTGTACCGGCGCATCAGTGCGATGAAATCGGGCTGCGCCGCGACCTGGTAGATGTACTCGTGACCGGCGAGGAATCCGAGGTACGCGAAAGCGGAGTGGCTCGCGTTCAGCAGGCGCAGCTTCATCGATTCGAAGGGCGCGACGTCGTCGGTGAGCGTCGCGCCCGCCAGCTCCCACGCCGGCCGCTCGGTGGCGAAAGCGTCCTCGATCACCCATTGAATGAAAGGCTCGTGGACCACAGGCGCCCGGTCCTCGAGTCCGAGCGCCGCGTCGTTCCGCGCGATGTCGTCGGCCGTCGTCGCCGGCACGATGCGATCGACCATCGTCGACGGGAACGCGATCGTGCGCGCGATCCAGTCGGCGAGCGCAGGATCGCGGGCGCGGGCGAACGCGTCGACCAGCCCGCGCAGCAGCGCGCCGTTGTGCGGCAGGTTGTCGCAGCATACGAGCGTCAGTGGCGCGCCGTGCGTGGCCCGGCGCTGCGCCAGCGCCCAGGTCAGCAGGCCCACGACGCTGCGCGACGCGTCGGGCTGCACGAGATCGTGGACGATATCCGGATGCGCGAAATCGAGCTTTCCGGTCGCCGGCTCGTGGCAATAGCCTTTTTCGGTCACGGTCAGCGTGATGATCCGCGTCTCGCGCGCAGCGAGCCGGCGATGCACGTCGAGGCGTTGATCGCCCAGGAACAGCACTTCGCGCACGCTGCCGACGACGCGCCGGCGCACCCCTGCCGGGCTCACTTCGACCGACGTGTACAGGCAGTCCTGGGGCGCCAGCCGGTCGCGGACGTCGGCCGAGCGCAGACTGACTCCGCAGATGCCCCACGCCCCGCCGGCCCGCGCGAGCGCGTCGTCGGTATAGAGCGCCTGGTGGGCGCGATGGAACGCCCCGATGCCCAGATGGACGATGCCGACCTGGAGCCGCTCGGGCGCATAACCGGGCCGGACGACGCCGGCGGCGGCCGCGGCGAGCGTTGCGAACGAGAGGCGGGGTGCATTCACGTCGGGATGCCGAATCGCCGCTCACGCGGCCACCCGCGGATGCTCCTTGACGCGGCTCACGAGCTGGGTCGGGTTGACGAAGCGCAATGCGATCAGCAGCCACACCAGCGTCACCACCATGTAGATCATCGCCATCGCATCGATCGACTGCGGCGCGCGCACGCCGGCGGCAAACACCGCGTAGTAGAGCGCGACGACCAGGGTCTGCGAATCGGGCCCTGCGGTCAGGAACGTGAGCTCGAACAGCGCGATCGTGCGCACCAGCACCAGCAGCGATGCGGCGAGGATCCCCGGCGCGAGCAGCGGCACGAGGATCGACGTGAACATCCGGGCGGTGCCGGCGCCGAACACCCGCGCCGCCGACTCGAGGTTCGGGTCGATCTGCTCGATGAACGGCGTCATGACCAGGATCACGAACGGCGCTGCGGGAATCAGGTTGGCGAGGATCACGCCCCAGATCGTGCCCGCAAGCTGCGCCTTGTAGAGCACGGTCGCGAGCGGTATGCCGTAGGTCATCGGCGGCACCATCAGCGGCAGCAGGAACAGCAGCATCAGCGCGCGTTTGCCCGGAAAATCGCGGCGGGCCAGCGCATAGGCGGCGGGCACGCCGATCAGCAGCGACAGCAGGACGACTGCCAGCACGACCTCCATCGTCACCCACAGGATGTCGGAGAGCTGGTAGTCCTTCCACGCCTGGACGTACCAGTTCACCGTCCAGCCGTCCGGCAACCAGGTGCCGAGCCACCGGCGCGCGAGCGAGTTGGTCGCGACCGTCGCGATCAGCATCGCCACGTTGACGACGAACACCGCCATCGTGCCCCACAGCAGGCCGCTCCACGCGCGGTCGAGCCACGACTTCGCGCCGCTCATCCCTTGCCCCCCACGACGGGCCCGCGATAGAACAGCCCGCGAAGGCCCAGCACGATCGCCACGATGATCAACTGGACGAATCCCATGATCATCGCGATCGCCGAGGCCAGCGAATAGTCGTATTGCTCGAACGCCGCCTCGTAGGCGGCCAGCGAGATGACGCGCGTCGGTCCCGCCGGCGCTCCCAGCAGCACCGCCGAAGGGAACACCGAGTACGCCTGCACGAAGGCCAGGCAGAAGCACATCGCGAGTCCCGGCGCGAGCAGCGGCAGGTAGATGTGGCGGAACTGCGCGGCCGGGCTCGCTCCCAGCGTCGACGCCGCACGGGCCAGCACCGGGTCGATGCCGGTGATGTACGACAGGATCAGCAGGAAGGCGAACGGGAAGCCCGAGATCACCAGCGAGATCAGCACGCCCCAGTAGTTGTGCGTCAGCCGGATCGGCCCCTCGTAGAACGGCAGGAGCTCCAGCAGGTGCGCGAGCCAGCCTTTCGGCCCGAAATAGGTCAGCATCCCGTCGGCGATCAGCACGGTGCCGAGCGTGATCGGCACGACCAGGACCGTCGTGATCAGCCGCTGGTAGCGACTCTTGACGCGCATCCGGAACGCGATCGGGAGCGCGATGCCGACGTTGATCAGCGTCGCAGGCAATGCGAGCTTCAGCGTGGTCCAGATCGTCGGCCACAGGTTGTCGGCCGTGAAGAACTTGTGGTAGTTCGCGAGCCAGTCCCCTTTGGCGGGCTCGAACGACAGCCACAGCCCGTAGAGGAAGGGATAGATGAACAGCGCGACCATGAACAGCGTCGCCGGCGCAGCGAGCAGCAGCGTGCGGTCGAAAGGCGCGCGGGCGAGCGCGGAGGTCTGCGTGTTCATGCGCCGTCCCGGCCGGCCGCGGGCATCATGCCGGCGTCGGCGCGTAGACGAGCGCCCGCTCCGCCGGCACGTGGATCGAGAGTGCGTCGCCGGGCGCCGCCGATTGCGCGGTTCGCAGGAACAGCCGGGCGCCCGTCGCCGTCACGACGCCGACGAGGGAATCGCGGCCGCCGTACTCGACGGTCTCGACGCGCACCGCGAGCGTGTTCCGCCCTTGGGGGCCCTCACCGACGACGATCTCCTCCGGACGCATCGCGACCATCGCCCGCGCCCCAGGCGGTGCCTGCATCGCGACGCCGCTCAGGCGGATGCCCCGGTCGCGCAGCTCGACGCAATCCCCGGTCGCGCCTTCGACGTCCATCTCGATGACGTTGCGGTAGCCCATGAAGCGCGCGACGTGCAGGTTCGCCGGTTGCGCGTAGATCTGCTGCGGCCGGTCGATCTGCTGGACGACACCGTCCTTCATCACGACGATCCGGTCGGCCAGCGACAGGGCCTCGTCCTGGTCGTGCGTCACGTAGATCGTCGCGCGGCCGAGCTCGTGATGGATGCGCCGGATCTCGGCCCGCGTCTCGATGCGCAGCTTGGCGTCGAGGTTCGAGAGCGGCTCGTCCATCAGCACCAGCGGCGGCTCGATGACGATCGCGCGGGCGATCGCCACCCGCTGCTGTTGCCCGCCGGACAGCTGCCCCGGCAGCTTGTGCTCCTGCCCGGTGAGCTGGACGAGCTTCAGCGCATTGGCGACCCGCATCGTCGTTTCCGCCGCGGAAACGCCGCGCATCCGCAGGCCGAAGCCGATGTTGCGCTCGACGCTCATGTGCGGGAACAGCGCGTAGTTCTGGAACACCATCCCGAAGCCGCGGCTCTCGGGAGGCAGGGTGTCGATGCGCAGGTCGTCGAGCTGGATCGTGCCGCCGGACAATGGCAGCAGTCCGGCGATGCAGTTCAGCGCCGTCGACTTGCCGCAGCCGGAGGGCCCGAGCAGCGCGATGAACTCCCCGCGCTTGATCGTGATCGTCAGCTCGTCGAGCGCGTTGAATGCCTTCCCGCCGACGCCGGCGAAGCGCCGCGTGACGCGATCGAGGCGCAGTTCGGAGAAATCCTGCTTCATTGTCGGCTCGTGACGATCGACGAGGGCGCACTGCCGCTTCCGCAGCCGCGCCCGGCCGATCCGGGTCAGTGCAGCGCGTCGCCGGCATCACCGACGATCCGCCGCGGCGGATTCAGGTGTCGCGCACGGCCTGCTTCCCGGCGGCCGTGCGCGATCGACTGCCTTACCGGGTCTTCTTCGCGCCGACCTTCTGGTCCCACAGCGCAAACGCCTTCACCTGCGCGTCGGGAGGAAGCGACTGCGTATGCGGAAACTCCTTCAGCCAGCCGGCGTACTCGGGACGCCCGTATTCCTTGATCGATTCCTGGCTCTTCTTCGGCGCCATGGCGATCGTCACGCCCTTGACCGCAGGTCCCGGGTAGAAATAGCCCTCGTCGTAGGTATAGGCCTGAGCGTGCGGGGTCAGCAGGTAGGCCATCAGGTCGAGGACCACTGCAACCTTGTCGGGCGCCACATCCTTGGGAATGACCATGTAATGCGCGTCGTTGACCCAGGTCATGCCCTTGAATGGCGCGACCTTGAAGCTCTTCGGCACGATGCCCAGCGCGCGTGGATTCAGGTCCCAGCCGGTCACCGTCGGCGTCATGTCGCGCGAGCCTTCGCCCAGCTCCTTCATCACCGCGCCGGTACCCGACGGGTAGTACTCGATGCAGGAATTGAGCTCCTGCAGGTACGCCCAGGTCTTGTCCCAGCCATTGACCGGGTCTTTCGGATTCTTGTCGCCCAGCAGGTAGGGCAAGCCCATCAGGAACGTCCGGCCCGGACCCGAGTTCGCGGGCCGGGCGTAGATCAGGCGGTTCGGATGCGCCTTGCACCACGCGAGCAGTTGCGCCGGGGTCGTCGGGACATCCTTGACCGTGGCCGGGTTGTATTCGATCAGCGGCCCGGCCGGCATGAACGTCACTTCGATACCGTAGTCACCGGCCAGCTCCTGCATCTTCGCTGCCGCCGGCTGGTAGTTCGCCATCAGGTTGGGAAACTTCGACGCGTCGGCCGGCAGGATCTTCATCAGCACGCCCTGCTCGATTCCGGCGGCGAGGAAGTCCGTGCCCGTCAGCACCATGTCGATGTCGCTGCGTCCTGCCGCCTGCATCGCCTTCAGCTTGCCAGGCAGCTCGGGCGCCGGGGCCTTCGTGAAATTGAACTTCGACACCAGGTTCGGGTGCGCCTTCTGGTAGGCCTCGATGGCGTCCTGCGTCAGCGCAAGATTGCCGGCGACATCGACGATGTTGATCGTCACCGGGCTCTTCGGCAGTGGGGGAACCTGCGCCATCGCTGCGGTCGATCCGAGCGCCAGCGCTGTAATCGCGGCGCCGGTCATCAGGCGCAGCGTCTGGCGACGCAACTCGCCAGGGCATTTCTTGTGGTTGCTCATTGCAGTTCCTCCTTCAGTTGTCGACGATCGATCGCCGATGCGCGTCAAGGCGACCGCGGGAACGAACGTGTCCCTCGACGGGCCACGACGAGATGAGATTCATGCCCGCGCCTTCGCCTGCCGCGCAGGGTGCCGGGCCGATGTGGGGCGCGGCGTCGCGGCGGAACGGCCCGCCTCGGCGTCGACGCCACGCTGGAATACGCGTACGACCCGCGACAGATGCCGGTGCATCGCCGCGCGCGCCGCCTCGGGATCGCGGTTGGCGATGGCTTTCGCGATCGCCGCGTGGTCGCGGATGGTCTTCACGGCGAGCTCGCGCGTATGGAAATGCTGCTGCAGCCGGCCCCACAGTCCGGCGCGCTGATTCCACAGGCCCTCGACGACCAGCTCGAGCGAGCTGTTTCCGCTCGCGCGCGCCACGAGCATGTGGAAATCGCGGTCCTCGGCTTCGCGCGCATGGAAGTCGTCGAGCATCGCCTCCATCCGCACGACGCTCTCGCGCAGCGCGTCGGCGTCCGCAGCGGTTGCGCCCTTGGCCGCCAGCGCGGCGATCTCGCCCTCGACCATCCTGCGCGCCGCGAGCAGCTCGAAGGGCCCCGGGCCGCCGTCCCCGCCCGCGCGCAGCACACCTTCGGGCGGACGCGTGACGAAGATGCCGGTCCCGACGCGGACCTCCACCAACCCGTTCATTTCCAGCGAGATGATCGCCTCGCGCACCGATGCCCGGCTCACGCCCAGCGACGCCGCGAGCTCGCGCTCGGCGGGCAGGCGCGAACCGGCAGCGAATTCGCCGCTCGCGATCAGCTGCGCGAGCTGATCGGCGATCTGGCGATACAGACGCTTGGGCTCGACAGCGGTAAGAGGCAACGGTGGTTTCTCCCCGGCGACGCGATGTGGACGCATCATAGCGACGCCGCTATACTGTGGTCAAGTGGTTAGACCACCGGACCTCACTCCCGGCCGTGGGCCGCCCCGCGATGCCGGTCGCCGCCATCCTCGTCCCGCTCCCCCCGAGGCTTTGCGCCATGAAGATCACCGCAGCCCGCGTCATCGTCACCTGCCCCGGCCGCAATTTCGTCACCCTGAAGATCGAGACCGACGACGGGGTCACCGGCATCGGCGACGCGACGCTGAACGGCCGCGAGCTGGCGGTCGCCACCTACCTGACCGCGCACGTCGTCCCCGCGCTGATCGGCCGCGATCCCGCGCGCATCGAGGACACCTGGCAGTACCTCTACCGCGGCGCGTACTGGCGGCGCGGACCGGTCACGATGAGCGCGATCGCTGCCGTCGATACGGCCCTCTGGGACATCAAGGGCAAGGTCGCCGGCCTGCCGGTCTACGAGCTCCTCGGCGGGGCCAGCCGCGACGGCGTCATGGTCTACGGGCACGCGAACGGCCGCGACATCGCGGAAACGGTTGACGAGGTCGCCCGTTACATCGACATGGGCTACAAGGCGATCCGGGCGCAATGCGGGATTCCGGGGCTCGCGTCGACCTACGGCGTCGCGAAGGACAAACTGTACTACGAGCCCGCGGACGCAGCCATCGCCACCGAGAACATCTGGTCGACGGCGCGCTACCTCGACCACGTGCCCAAGCTCTTCGACGCCATCCGCGCACGCTTCGGCTTCGAGCATCACCTGCTCCACGACGTCCATCACCGGCTGACGCCGATCGAGGCGGGACGCCTCGGGCGCGCACTCGAGCCCTACCGGCTATTCTGGATGGAGGATCCGACGCCTGCCGAGAACCAGGAATCGTTCAGACTGATCCGCCAGCACACGGTCACTCCGATCGCGGTCGGTGAGGTCTTCAACACCATCTTCGACTGCCAGACGCTGATTGGCGAACAGCTGATCGACTACATCCGCACCACCGTTGTCCACGCAGGAGGCATCACCCACCTGAGGCGCATCGCGCATCTTGCCGAACTCCACCAGGTGCGCACCGGGTCGCACGGCGCGACCGACCTGTCGCCGGTGTGCATGGGTGCTGCGTTGCATTTCGACACCTGGGTGCACAACTTCGGCGTCCAGGAATACATGCGGCACACCCCGGAGACCGATGCCGTGTTCCCGCACGCCTACCACTTCGCCGACGGCTACCTGCATCCTGGAAACGCGCCGGGCCACGGCGTCGACATCGACGAGACGCTCGCGTCCCGCTATCCGTACAAGGCAAGCGCCCTGCCGGTGAACCGCCTCGAGGACGGGACGATGTGGGACTGGTGAGGCGGTCAGCGGTCCTGTCCGTCGCGCGAGGTCAGCGCCCACAGCAGCGCCAGGCAGCCGGCGACCATCGCCGCGGTGCCGGCGAGCAGCAGGGTCCCCACCTGGTAGCTGCCGACCGTGTAGTGAGCGGTGACCCGCGCAACCAGAGCCAGCGCGCAAATCGCGACACCGATCGCGCCTGCCGCCCGCCCGATCCAGACCAGAGCGCTTTTCATCTCCTGCCCTCCTGCCGCGGTTCCGCGGCTGCCAAGTTGGCCTTTCAGTCGACCTTGTAGTGTCCCGACCGGCCGCCGCTCTTCTCGAGCAGGCGAATGCCCTCGATGCGCATGCCGCGGTCGACGGCCTTGCACATGTCGTAGATCGTCAGCAGCCCGGCGGCGACGGCGGTCAGCGCTTCCATCTCGACGCCGGTGCGATCGCGGGTCTCGACCGTGACCTCGATGGCGACGGCCGGCCCCTCGTCGACATGGGCGAAATCGACGGCGACGCGCGTCAGCATCAGCGGATGCGCGAGTGGAATGAGCTCGGACGCGCGCTTGGCGGCCTGGATGGCCGCGATGCGCGCGATCCCCAGCACGTCACCCTTCTTCGCAGTTCCGGCGCGAATCAGCTCGAGGGTCCTTGCCTTCATCGCGATGCGGCCACCGGCGCGGGCAACGCGCCGGGTCACGTCCTTGGCCCCGACATCGACCATGTGCGCCTGGCCGGCCGTGTCGAAGTGGGTAAAATGCGCTCCGGTGCGGTCGTCCTGCCGCGTGCGCGAGGATTCGCGACCGGACGCGGCGCGTGGCGGCCGCGCGCCCGGTTCGGCGCCTGCCGTGTCGCTGCGCATGCGCCTGGAGACGGATCCCGGTTTGGATGGGCGCGGCATGAATCCTTCGACGGCACTCGGCCGTCGCAGTGAACTCCTTGGCGAGGGCGGCATCTTAGCATCAACGACCTTGAAGTCCCGGCTCGTGTCCCCGTACGCTTCCCGCCATCGCCGCCCCCGCAGGTGGATTGCGGCCTGCCTGGTCGCAGCGCTCACCTGCGCGCCGCTGTCGCCCGCCCGCGACGCCCCGGCGCCGATTGCCGATGCGGTCGCGCAAACGCTTCCCGACCTCGGTGACGTATCGCAGGTCAGCCTCTCGCCGGCCCAGGAGCAGAAGCTCGGCCAAGCGCTCGTCCGCCAGCTGCGCGCGAATGGCGACTACCTGAACGATCCCGAGGTCAACGACTACCTGAACGAGCTCGGCCACCGGCTGATCGCCGCGTCGACGGACGTGAAGACCGAGTTCCACTTCTTCGCGGTGAGCGACCCCGGCGTCAATGCCTTCGCCCTGCCCGGAGGCTACGTCGGCGTCAACGCGGGGCTGATCCTGCTCACGCAGTCCGAATCGGAGCTCGCGAGCGTGCTCGCGCACGAGATCACGCACGTCACGCAGCACCACATCGCGCGATCGATCGCGGCGCAGAAGGATTCGATGCTGATGTCGCTCGCCGGGCTCGCCGTCGCGATCCTTGCCGCGCGCGGCAGCGGCGCGTCGAGCGGCGAAGCCGCGTCCGGTGCGATCGCCGCCACGCAGGCCCTGAGCATCCAGCACGAGATCAATTTCACGCGCGACCAGGAGCGCGAGGCCGACCGGATCGGCTTCCAGCGTCTCGTGGCGGCGGGCTTCGACCCCACCGCGATGGCAACCTTCATGGAACGGCTGCAGCGCGCGACGCGGTTCGGTGCGGAAGCCGACGTCCCATCGTACCTGCAGGACCACCCCGTCACCTATGAGCGCATCGCCGAGGCCCAGTCGCGCGCCGCAGGCGTCCCGTACCGCCAGGTCGTCGATTCGCTCGACTACTTCCTCGTGCGGGCGCTGCTGCGCAGCTACCAAGGCGAGCCCCGGGAGGCGGTCAGGTACTTCGACGACGCGCTCGCCGACCACAAATACAGCAACAGGATCGCGACGCAGTACGGGCTCGTCGCCGCGCTGCTGCGCACCCGGGACCAGGCGCGCATGAAGACCGAGCTCGCGAGGCTCGAGAAGATCGCCCCACCCCATCCGATGATCGACGCGATCGCGGGCCACGTGCTGCTCGAGACAGGGCAGCTCGATGCCGCGATCCGCCGCTTCAAGGCCGGCGTCGACCGCTATCCGAACAAGATGCAGATGGTCTACGACTATCCCGACGCGCTGCTGAAAGCGGGGCGCAGCGTGGAGGCTGCCAGGTTCGTCGAGCGCGAGATCGACCGGTTCCCGAACGACGGGCCGCTGCAGCTGCTCGCCGCCCGTGCCTATGCCGCGCAGAACAAGCAGATGCTCTCGCACCAGCACCAGGCCGAGTACTACGCCTGGCAGGGCAATCTCAAGGGGGCGATCGACCAGCTCGAGGTCGCGTCCAAGGCCGGGGACGGCAACTTCTACGAGGCGTCCGTCGTCGATTCGCGGCTGCGCGCGTTCAAGAGGGAAGCTGCCGACGAGAAGAAGGCAGGGTTCGGCCGCTCGGGTTGAGCCGGGCCACCCTCGTCGCCGCGCGCGACATCGCCCGCCGGCACGGCCGCCGGCGCGCCGGCCTCCGCCTCTGCACAGGGCAGCGACGATCGGGGTCGATGCGGGTACTGGCGATTTTGTCAGTATGAGTCGCGGCGACCCTCCCGTAGATTCGGCACGACGCGGCGCCTGTTCGATGGCGGCGCCACCTGCGGGGAGGGGGCGATGAGGATACTCGTGGTCGACGACCATCCGCTGATCCAGCAGGCATTGGCCCAGTCGCTTCCTCAGATCCACGGTGCGGTCGAGGTACTCGCCGCGATCGATCGTGCCGGCACGCTCGCCGCGCTGGCACGCCATCCGGACTGCTCGCTCGTCCTGCTCGACCTTGCCCTGCCCGGCGCCCACGGCCTCGACCTGCTTGCGGAGCTGACGCGCGACTTTCCGCGGCTTCCCGTGGTCGTGCTGTCGGCCACCCACGACCGCGCGACCGTCGGCGCGGCGTTGGCCGCCGGGGCTCGCGGGTACATCGCCAAGACTTCGACGCCGGTGGAACTGCTCGACGCGGTCCGCACGGTGCTCGACGGCGGACGCAGCATCACCGCGGACCTCGCGCCCGCGCGCCCCGAAATCGCCGGCCTTCCCGGAGACCTCTTCGGCCTTACGCACCGGCAGGCCGACGTGTTGCGGCTGCTGATCCAGGGCAAGCCCAACAAGCTGATCTGCCGCGACCTGCGCCTGTCCGAGGGGACGGTCAAGGTGCATGTCAGCGCGATCCTCAAGGCGCTGAACGTTCGCTCGCGCGCACAGGCGATCGCCGAGCTCACGCGGCGCGGTGTGCAGATCGACGCCGTCGCGCCGCATCCCGACATGCACTGACGCGACCGGCAGGCGCCCGCGGCGGTCCCGGTGTATCCGCCCTGCACGGTCAGCCCGGCGCTCGTCGCGCGCGCTCGCGCCGACCAGGTCGCGACGCTGTATGCGCACGTCCACCTGACGTCGCTGTCGATGGGCCTCGGCGCGCTGATCCTGTCCGCGGCGATGTGGGGCCAGGTTTCGGCGGCCGCGATGACGACGTGGTGCGTCCTGATCGCAGTCAACCAGGCGTGGCGCACCGCGCTCGCGCGCGCGTTCGCGCGGGAGCGCCCCGGCGCCGACGCGGCGCCGCGCTGGGGCCGGTACTGGGCCGCGGGATCGACGATCGCCGGCGCGCTGTGGGGTCTCGCCGCCGTCGCGGCGTTTCCCCGGGAACCGGCGTTGCAGGCGTTGCTGATCGTGTGCCTGTTCGGCGTGGTGCTGGGCGGACTCTACCTCACCGCCGTTTACAAGCCGTCGTTGTACGGCTTCGTGCTGCCCGCGCTGCTGCCGCTGATCGTTCGCGTCGCGGTGGTCGGCGATTCGGTGCACTTCTTCCTCGCCGGGGTCATGGCCGTGGTCCTCGGCTTTGTCCTGGGTTTCGGACATCGCCTGAACGACGTCCTCACCCGCTCGCTGGTCATCCGCTACGAGAACATCGACCTGATCGGCGAGCTGAAGGAGCGCACCCGCAGCGCGGTCGAAGCCCGTTCGGCCGCGGAAGCTGCCAATCGCGCCAAGAGCCAGCTCCTGGCTGCCGCGAGCCACGACCTGCGCCAGCCCCTGCACGCGCTCGGCCTCTACGTCGCCGCGCTGTCCGCGCGCGCGCGCAATGCCGAGTGGCGGCCGCTGATCATCAATGTGGAAACGGCTGCCAACGCTCTCGAGCGCCAGTTCGCGCAGCTGATCGACCTGTCGCGCCTCGATGCGGGCGTGCTGACACCGGAACGGGGCAGCGTGGCGCTGCCCGCGCTGTTCGAGCGGATCGCCTGCGAATTCGCGCCGCAAGCGGCGGCGCGCGGGCTCGCGTTTCGCATCGCGCCGACCTCGTTGTGCGTCGACAGCGATGCCGGCCTGCTCGAGCGCATCGTCGGCAACCTCGTCGCGAACGCGATCCGCTACACCAGCCACGGCGGCGTGCTGGTCGGCGCGCGCCGGCGCGGAAACCGCGTCGCGATCGACGTCGTCGACACCGGCGTCGGAATCGCAGCCGGCGATCGCGAGCGGATCTTCGAGGAGTTCTATCAGGTCGCCGATCGGTCGGCGGCCCCCTCCGCGGGTCGCGGCATGGGCCTCGGCCTCGCGATCGTGCGGCGCTTCGCCGATCTGCTGGGCCACGCGGTCGAGCTCGATTCCGTGCCCGGGGAAGGCTCGCGCTTCCGCGTTCTGGCGCCGCGCGCCCGCGGCCTGCGGCTGCGCACCCTGCGCGCGGTCCCGGCACCCGGCTTGCCTGCATCCGTCCCACGCAGCGAGCTCGCCGATCGCGTCGTTGCCGTCGTCGACGACGACCCGGCGACGGTCGATGCGATGACGACGCTGTTCGAGACCTGGGGTGCGACCGTCGTCGGTTCGCAGACGCTCGACGGCTTGATGACGCGCATCGGTGACGTCGCGCGCTATCCGGACCTCGTCGTTGCCGACTTGAGGCTGGCCGACGGCGATTCGGGCATTCGCGCCGTGCGCAGGCTGCGCGACGAGCTCGGGTACCCGGTGCCGGCAATCATCGTCTCCGGCGATACGGGGACGCACGCCGACCGCGAGGCGCGTGCGGCGGGACTGCTGCTGCTCGGCAAGCCCGTCGTGCCCTCGACGCTCGAGGCTGCAGCGGTGTCGACCATCCGCCGCTACGCGACGGCGGCAATCGCGCGGATCTGACGCCACAGCGTCGCTTGGCGCCCTCTCAAGGAAGGCTCCAGCGAGGCGCCGCCGGGCCCCGGGAGCGACCCGCCCGCCGTGGCTCGGCGCATCGGGTGCGGCGAGCGCGTGGGCCTCATCCGCCCTGGCCGTGGCGCTCCTTCATTCTCGCGCGCCACCGGTCGATGCGTGCGAGACGCTGCTCGATCGCCGCTTTCACGATGGCCTTCTGGTCGGGCGAGAACGTGGCGTAGAGGCCAAGCCAGCTTTCGCGGACCTGATGCCTCTGCGCCTCGTTCTGCGTCCGTGCGCGGTCGGCAGCCGCGGCGACAGCGGCGAGATCGGGCTCCGCTTTCGCAAGCTCGGCGTTCAGCAGGCTGCGCACATTCTGCATGTTCGTGCGGGCGTTCGCGCGCGCCGCCTTGCCCGCGGCGACCGCACTGTCCCAGCTCGCCTGCTGCGAGGTGCTGAGGTTGAGCTTGGCCTTCAGGGCGGCGATCGTCGTCATGAAGTCGCCGCCGCCGCGGTC
This sequence comes from Betaproteobacteria bacterium, assembly GCA_018971195.1. Taxonomy (GTDB): domain Bacteria; phylum Pseudomonadota; class Gammaproteobacteria; order Burkholderiales; family Casimicrobiaceae; genus VBCG01. The sequence goes on along the minus strand of JAGXBK010000004.1, from coordinate 5,140 downwards.
GCCGAAGTGTCCCGGATGCGCGTGGGCGATCGCACCCAGCCCGATGACTGCGGCGGCCGCGGCCGCTGCGAAGCCGGTGCTGATTCGATGATTCATGGTCGAAGTTCCTTTCGAGCTTTTCGTCGGTTGCATCGGGCACCCCGGCGAGTGCCGAAGCGTCGTGCACTGTCGTTCGGCCCGCATTGTCCGGCCGCGTTCGATCCCGCACGCTGCGTTTTGCAACCGGAGGTTGCGTCCGCCGCCCGGGGATACAATCCGTTACACGCCGCCTGCGGACGCTGCTGTCGCGAACCGTTCTAATCGGCAGACATGACCGGCAAACCCGCTCCCGCGAAGATCCTCGTCGTCGACGACGACGTGCGCCTGCGCGACCTCCTGACCCGCTACCTTTCCGAGCAGGGATTCCAGGTCGCATCGCTGCCCGACGCGACGCAGATCGACAAGAAGCTGCAGCGCGATCCGCCGCACCTGGTCGTCCTCGACCTGATGCTTCCGGGCGAGGACGGCCTGTCGGTATGCAGGCGCCTGCGCGGCGCGGGCGAGTCGGTTCCGATCATCATGCTCACTGCCAAGGGCGATGATGTCGACCGCATCGTCGGGCTCGAGATGGGCGCCGATGACTACCTGCCGAAGCCTTTCAACCCGCGCGAGCTCGTCGCCAGGATCCACGCGGTGCTGCGGCGCCACCGCGAGCGGCTGGTGCCGGGCGCTCCCGGCGGAGAAGGGCGCGTGCCCTTCGGATCGCACACGCTCGATCTCGCGGCGCGCACGCTCGAGCGCGCCGGCGAGGTGCACACGCTGACGACGGGCGAGTTTTCCCTGATCAAGGTCTTCGTCCAGCATCCGCGACAGCCACTGGCGCGCGAAAAGCTGATGCTGCTCGCGCGCGGACGCGATCACGAGGTCTTCGACCGGGCGATCGACGTGCAGGTGTCCCGGCTGCGCAAGCTCGTCGAGGCCGATCCCGCGGCGCCCCGCTACATCCAGACCGTGTGGGGATTCGGCTACGTGTACGTGCCTGGAGGCGAAATGAGCGGCGAGGCGGCTGCCTCGTCAGCGGCGGCCCGGAGCGAGCCCGAGTGACGATCTGGCCGCGCTCGCTGTTCGGGCGCCTGATGCTGCTGCTGGTCGCCGTCGTCGCGCTGGTCGTCTTGACCACGATCCTGCTGTTCAGCCACGACCGCGCCGCACTGATCGCCCGGCAGTTCAACGACACCAAGCTGGTCCAGATGAAGGCGCTGCGCGCGTCGCTCGAGGGCGTCGACGGCCCGTTTCGCCGGGACACGCTCGCACGCCTCGGCCGCGAATACGGCGTGCGGATCATCGACCAGCGCGAGCGCCCCGCCATCGGCTTCGCGCCCGCCGGGGCGACGCTCCGCAGCCTCGAGGAACGCCTGCGCGAGGGCTTGGGCGAAGGCACCGAGGTTCGTCTCGCGCCGCGCCTGCACGAGATCTTCGTGCGCCTGCAGGCGGGCGGCGACGGCTACTGGATCGGCTTCCCGCTGCCGCCCCGGCAGAACGACGTGCCGACGCGCGCACTGACCTGGGCATTGACCATCGCCGCATTGCTGCTCGCAGCCGCGTTCGTCTTCGCCAGCTACCTCGCCCGACCGCTGCGCGAGCTCCGGCTTGCGGTCGAACGGGTGGGACGTGGCGAGACGCCAGCGCCGCTGCCCGAATCCGGCACGTCCGAGATTGCCGCGGTCAATCGCGGATTCAACGCGATGCTGGCCAGCCTGCGCCAGAGCGAGCGCGACCGCGCGCTACTGCTCGCCGGTGTCTCGCACGACCTGCGCACGCCGCTCGCCCGGCTGCGGCTCGGCATCGAGCTGCGCGCCGACGACGCCCGCACGCGCGATGGCATGGTCGCCGACATCGAGGAAATGGACCGGATCATCAACCAGTTCCTCGACTTCGCCCGCGACGAGGCTGACTGCGCCGGCGATCCGGTCGATGTCGCCGCCATCGTCGCGGCCTGCGTCGAGCGCTATCGCCGGACGCAGCGCGACGTGACGCTCGCGGCCGGAAAGGCGTTGCATTCGCGCATCAAGCCGACGTCGCTCTCCAGGCTGGTCAACAACCTGATCGACAATGCCCTCGCCTATGGCGCGCCCCCGGTCGAGGTGTCGGCGACCGTGCGCAATGGCTCGGTGGTCATCGAGGTCGCCGATCGCGGGCCCGGAATCGCGGCGGCCGACGTCGATCTGCTGAAGCAGCCTTTCACGCGGGCGAGCGAAGCGCGCACGCGGGAGGACGGCGTCGCCGGCGCGGGCCTCGGCCTCGCGATCGTCGATCGCATCGCGCGGCTGCATGGCGGCAGCCTCGACCTGCTGCCGCGCGAAGGCGGCGGCACGATCGCGCGCGTGACGCTGAAGGCTGCCGAATCCGCGTGACCCGCGGCGCTTGCGTCGCGGGGGCGCCGCCAGGCTTCGCGCCGTGCCGTGCCGACTCAGCGGCCGGCGCCCTCCTCCATCGTGCACAGCAGCACGCTCGCCATGGCGGCGATCCCCTCCCCGCGTCCTGCAAAGCCAAGCCGCTCGGTCGTCGTCGCCTTCACCGACACGCAGTCGACCGCGCAGCCGAGGTCCGACGCGATGTTTGCCCGCATCGTCGCCACGTGAGGCGCGAGCCTCGGCGCCTGCGCGATCACGGTCGTATCGACATTGCCGACCCGATAGCGTTGCAGCGACGCGAGCGCGACCACTTCGCGCAGCAGCCGCCGGCTGTCGGCGCCTTTCCACCGAGGATCGTGGTCCGGAAAATGGGTGCCGATGTCGCCCAGGGCGAGCGCGCCGAGCACCGCGTCGGCGATCGCATGCAGCAGGACATCCGCGTCCGAATGGCCTTCGAGTCCGCGATCGTGGGGAATGGTCACCCCACCGATCACGAGCGGTCGTCCTGCGGCGAACGGATGGACGTCGAATCCCGTGCCGATGCGCAATGGATTCATGGATCACCTTGGGTCTGGAGAATGCTCGCCGCGAGTGCCAGGTCGCCGACGTAGGTCACCTTGATGTTCGCCGGGCTCCCCAGAACGAGTCGCGGCATTGCGCAGGCCCCGGTTGCCGCGAGCGCCTCGACGGCCTGCGCCTCGTCGGTCGCATCGACTGCCGCGTCGAGCGCGAGGGCGTCCGCGAGGACGCGATAGCGAAACATCTGCGGCGTCTGCGCGAGCCACAGCGAGCTCCGGTCCTCGGTGCGGATCACGCGCGGCGCGTCGGCCGATGCATCGGCGCGCTTCAGCGTGTCGGCGAGCGGAAGTGCGAGCAGTCCGCCGACGGCATCGTTCGCGACGGCGTCGACCAGACGCAGCAGCGCTTCCCGCGGCACGCAGGGCCTCGCGGCGTCGTGGACCAGGATCCAGTCGTCGTCCGCGCAGCGCGAGGCCAGCACGATCAGCGCGTTGCGCACGCTCGCCGCGCGCGTCGTTCCGCCGCGACGCAGCGCCTCGACCCCGGGGCGCTGCGGCACGACGCGCTCGAACTCCGCATCGTCGGGTGCCAGCACGACGACGATTGCCGACGCGCCGAGCACCGCAAGCCGGTCGAGCGTGCGCAGGATCATCGGCGCACCCGCGAGATCCACGTACTGCTTCGGCCGCAGCCCGCCGAAGCGCGACGCGCTACCCGCTGCCGGCACGACGATCCATGTCCGCGACATCAGCGTGCCGGCCCGCCGAGGTATTTCGCCAGGAACTTCTCCATCGCCTCGTAGAAGTCGAACTGGTTCTCCTCGTTGCGGAAGCCGTGGCCCTCGTTGTCCTTGACCAGGTATGGAACGTCGATGCCACGCGCCTTCAGCGCCGCGACCATCTGGTCGGACTCGTCCTTGTTGACGCGTGGGTCGCGCGCGCCCTGCGCGATCAGCAGCGGCGCACGAATCCGTTCGGCGTTGAGCGCCGGCGAGCGCTCGGTGAGGAGCGCATGGTCGCGCTCGGGGTCGCCGACCATCTCGTACATCATCGCGAGGTACGGCTTCCAGTACGGCGGAATCGTCTGCATGAACGTGAACAGGTTCGATACCCCGACGTAGTCAATGCCACAGGCGTAGAGCTCGGGCGTCTTCGTCAGTCCGGCGAGCACCGCATAACCGCCGTAACTGCCGCCGTAGATGCAAATTCGGCGCGGATCGGCGATGCCCTCGGCGATCAGCCACCGCACGCCGTCGGTGATGTCGTCCTGCATCGTGCCGCCCCACTCCTTGAACGACGCTTCCCAGAAAGTACGCCCATAGCCGGTCGACCCCCGGAAGTTCATCTGCAGCACCGCGTAGCCGCGATTGGCGAGGAACTGCAGTTCTGGATTGAAGCCCCATCCGTCGCGATACCACGGTCCGCCGTGCGGATTGACGACGACGGGCAGGCCCTTCGGCGGTGCGCCGTTCGGACGCGTCAGGTAGCCGTGGATGACGAGCCCGTCGCGCGTGCGATAGCTGATCGGGCGTACCGCGGCCATGTCCGCTTCGGGCAGCCACGGCGCCACCGCACCGAGCGGCGTCAGCCGATCCGCGGCACGGTCGTAGACGTAGCGCGTCCCCTGAGTGCGATCGTTGAACGCAGCGACGATCATCTTCGTCTCGTCGTCGGTCGCCGACTGGATCGCGATCTCATAGCCCGGGAGCTTTGCTTCGAGCGTCTCGTAGAGGCTCCCCGCATCGGGATCGAGATAGTGGCGCTCGGCCTTCGCCGTCTGATAGGCGACAAACGATGCGCGCTTCCTCGCCTTCGACCACGCGATCCCGGCGACGTCGACGTCGTCACGTACGTAGACGAGCTCCTCCTCGCGCGCAGTCGCCGGATCGACGAGGACGATCGCAAGCTTGTCGCGGCCGAGGTTCGATGCCGCGTAGAGCCTCCGGTTATCGGCGGTGAAGCATTGCGGCGCGAACGTATCGCGGAAGCTGGTCTTCAGCACTTCGCGGAACGCGCCATTGCCCTCGTCGCGGTAGAGGTAGGTGTTGTCGACGCCGTTGGTCGCGATCGCATAGCGAATGCGGCCGGCGTGATCGGCGCCCCACGACGTGACGCCGCCGGGGTTCTCCGCGACGAGCGTCAGGGTTCCGCTGGCGAGGTCGAGATCGTAGACGTCGAAGAACTCGCGCACGCGCCGGTTGAGACCGACCAGCAGGCGATCCGGGAAAT
>JAGXBK010000250.1 GCA_018971195.1 Betaproteobacteria bacterium | reverse complement strand
CGCAGCACCTGGAACAGGTTGTTGAAATCGTCGGTCCACAGGCGCCAGCCGGGATGCGCCTCGATCGGCTTCGCCGCCTCGGCGATGCGCGGGTTCGCAAGCAGCGCCGTGTTGTTCGACACCAGCACCCAGTCGCTGCGGCTCGCCAGCGGATCGTCACCCTCATCGGGTATCCAGACCGACTGCATCCGGTGCGCATGCGCGAGCGCCGCGACGACGGGCACGAGGTCGAGGTAGCGATTGGTCACGTGGAAGGCGATCACGCCGTCGGGCTTCACGTGCCGCATGTAGAGCGCGAGCGCCTCCGAGGTGATCAGGTGGACCGGGATCGCGTCGCTCGAGAACGCATCGATCGCAAGCAGGTCGAACTGCTGCGGTGGCTCGCGCTCCAGCGACAGCCGCGCGTCGCCCAGAACGGTCTCGATGCGCGCATCGCTGTCGGCAAGATAGGTGAACTCGGTCCTGGCGATCCTGATGACGGCGGGGTTGATGTCGTAGAAGCGGTAGACGTCGCCTTTCGCGCCGTAGGCGGCGAGCGTCCCGGTGCCCAGACCGATGACCCCGACCCTCAGTGGTTTGGTGCGCGGATTGAGGGACTCGAGCACGCGCCCGACGCCCGAGGTCTCGGTGTAGTACGTCGTCGGCCGCCGCCTCAATTGCGGCGCCAGGTATTGAGTTCCATGGAGGATCGTGCCGTGGATCAGCGACCGGTGCCGCGTCGAGTCGGTGCCGATCGCCTGGACGCGCAGCACGCCGTAGAAGTTGCGCGCCGTGACGATGGTCGCGTCGTAGAACTCGTCGATGCCCCAGATGGCGCAGCCGACGGTCGTGGCGGCGGCGACGATCGCGAGTGCGGCGAAACCGGGCGGATCGCGCCGCACCTGCCAGGTGAGCAGTGCCGCGCAGGCGACGAGCCCCAGCGCAAGATCGAAGTTGGCGGGCAGGACGACGGGCACGACGATGCCGATCAGCACGGCGCCCAGCGCACCGCCCAGCGACACCATCAGGTAGAAGCGGGTCAGGAACTGTGGGGCGGGCCGAAGCCGCGCGAGCTCGCCGTGGCAGAACATGCACGCGACGAACAGCCCGCCGCACGAGATGCTGAGTTGCAGGCCCAGCGCGTGCGTGATGCTCGGATCGGCGATCGCCCAGGCCATGCCCCCCAGCGCGAATGCGGCCAGCGGCAGCACCAAGCCGCGCGGATACCAGCGGCTCCCCTCGAAGCACAGGATGAACGTGATCAGGTAGATCGACAGCGGCACGATCCACAGCAGCGGAACTGCGGCGATGTTCTCGGTGATGTGGCTCGTGACCGACAGCAGCAGGATGCTGCCCATCGCGGCGAGGCTCGCCCACAGCACGTGGCGCCCGATGCCCAGCGGCGCTGCCAAAACAGGGACGGACCACGTTTTTAAAACGTGGTCCGTCCCTGTTTTGGCGCCGGGCCCGGCCTGTGCGCTGCCGGAGAAAACGTGGTGCGTCCCGGATTTCGAGAATGCGGTGGCGATGCACAGCGCGGCGAAGGCGGCGTATCCGGCCGACCAGGCGATCGCCTGCGTATGCGTGGGAATCCACGGCTCGATTGCGAACGGATAGGCGAGCAGCGCCAGCATCGACGCGAAGTTCGACAGCGCGAACAGGCGATAGGGATTGCGCCCCGGATGGCGCTGGGCGAACCAGGCCTGGAGCAGCGGGCTGGTCGTCGACAGCAGCAGGTAGGGCAGGCCGATCGTGGCCGCGAGCAGCCCGAGAATCAGCCACAGCGGGCTTTCGGTCCCCAGCGGCTTCCAGACGAGGCCCGGGACGACCGGCAGCAGCAGGAGGCTTCCGACCAGCAGCGTCGAATGCAGCCACGCCTGCCGGCGCCGCGACAGGCGCCTGACGGCGACATCGGCATAGGCGTAGCCCGCGAGCAGCGTGCTCTGGAAGAACACCAGGCAGGTCGTCCACACCGCGGCCGAGCCGCCGAACCAAGGCAGGATTTCCTTGGCGATGATCGGCTGGACGAGAAACAGCAGGAACGCACTCGCGAAGATCGTCAGCGCGTAGAGCAGCATGCCTTAACCGGTCGGCGACTGGGTCGTCGCCCACTCTACCGGATTCGCCGGCTGGCTATAATCGAGCGGACTGCATCACCCGAGGTTTCGCCATGACCACACCCCGCAAGCGACCCGAGGATCTGCGCTCGCACCGCTGGTACGGCGTTTCCGACCTGCGCTCGTTCGGTCATCGCTCGCGCAGCGCGCAACTGGGCTACTCGCGCTCCGATTACCTCGGCAAGCCCGTCATTGCCATCATCAATACCTGGAGCGACATCAATCCCTGCCACGGGCATTTCCGCCAGCGCGCCGAAGAGGTGAAGCGCGGCATCTGGGAAGCGGGCGGGTTCCCGGTGGAGATGCCGGCGATCACGTTGTCGGAGCCTTTCCAGAAGCCGACGACGATGCTGTATCGCAACCTGCTGGCGATGGAGACCGAGGAGCTGCTGCGTTCCTACCCGGCCGACGGCGCGGTGCTGATGGGCGGCTGCGACAAGACCACGCCGGCGCTGCTGATGGGCGCGATCAGCATGAACCTGCCGGCGGTGTTCATGCC
>JAGXBK010000075.1 GCA_018971195.1 Betaproteobacteria bacterium | reverse complement strand
GTGGGTTCACGTACATCGGGACCAACACGCCCCAAGTACCTTCCTCCAATGCCTGCAGCACGCTTGGTGTCGCGCGCGGATACCAGTTCAACTTCCTGACCGGCGCATCGAGCTTCGCGACCTTTGCCAACGGAGGGCTACCCCCGTCCCCGGTAGCAGGTCTGGTTAATGTGATGGTCAATGGCGCCGATCGACTGGTTCCGTTCTGCCTGGGATGTGGCAATCCGGCGGGTGGCGGACCGGATGCCACGTCGTCGATCGGCGGCGGCCGACCGCCGATCCCGGTGCCACCCGTGCGCAAGCGGGTCTATTGGTACCTCCAGAACCACGACAACTGACGCAAGCGCTCCTCATGTCGCAGGGCCGGCGGTCGACTGCCGGCCCCGCTTGCTTCATCGCGTCCTGAGTCGTGAGTTGCGCCATGCGGGGCGGGCAGTCGCGCTCGAATCGGTTTGCCCCGGATCCCTGTGCCCGGCTATAATCCGCCCCTCATTGCATGCCGGCCTGCAGGCAGCACGCGATGGGTTCGACGCCTCACCGGGCCGTTAGCTCAGCTGGTAGAGCAGCGGACTCTTAATCCGTTGGTCGTAGGTTCGATCCCTACACGGCCTACCAACAAATCGGGGACTCGTGGCGATTGCTCGCCGCGAGTCCTTTTGCAAAACCCAATGATTCGAGCTCAGTTGGCGCTCCCGTAATTCAGGACAACGTAATCTCCTTGCCACTGGCGCAGCGCTCCGGCACCGTACCCGCCTTCAGCGGCGGCAGCCTGACTTTCGGGTCGACGGCCTACCCCTACACATTTGCCGACGCCGTGACGCCCAAGGTCCCGGGCGCGACGACGACCTTCATAAGCGTCGTCTGCAATCTGGGTGTTGCATCCGGTTTCACCATCTCGAACGGTGCGCCGTTCACACTGGCGACGATCCCGACCCTAGGCCCCTGGGCACTCGTTCTGCTGGTGCTGCTGCTGGCCGCCTCACCCTACTGGCTTGGAGCCGATGCGCTTCTCCGTGCGTCAGGAAGCCGATGCGTCCGGTCGACTCCCACAGCCAACGAACTTGCGCGGCCCGATCCAGCCGCTCCCACTGGTTGACCCACCGGCGCAGAACCCGCACCAATGCCAGCGCGATTTACTTGGCGCGCCTTGGTGTTCAATGCCGTCAGAGTAAAATGCGTGAACCCGTTCATCGGAGGTACGACAATGTCCGAATTACTTTCGGAGCTTGAGCAACAGTCGCGTGCGCTCTCGCAGGACGAACGGGCACGGCTTGCGGAAGTGCTGCTCGAGTCGCTTCAAGGGCCTCCTCTGGCGGAGGTCGAGGCCGCATGGAATCGAGAGATTGAAGAGCGCATCGCCGCCTATGACCGCGGCGATCTCCAAGCCACTTCTGCTGAGGACGTTTTCGCTGAGGCCAGGCGCAATACTCGGTGAAGCGAGCGCGCGGGCTCGCCAACGGAGCCGAGCGTTCGGCGCGTCATTGTCAGGAACTTCCCGTTTTCCATCGTTTATCGCGCAGAGGCGGATGGAATTGTGATCTTTGCAGTTACGCATCATTCACGGCTGCCGGGGTATTGGCGAAATCGAGTTCCAACGCGTTAGTGTTTGATCCAAAGGACCCCGGTGGCCACTTGAAATTCCCCCATCCGTGGCCGGGTCAGCGCGGCGTCACCGAGGCATTTGTCCCCATCGGCAATAAGGCGATTGGAGGTGCGCGCATTCCCCCGGGCGACTCCAGGTAATGGCCTCGATACTCATCGCGGATGACCTGACTCAGGAGCGACTCCTCCTGAGGACGATTCTCGAAGGTGCCGGTCATGACGTGGCCGAAGCGGTCAACGGAATCGACGCGCTGACGCTGGCGCGCGCAAGGACGCCGGATCTGCTGATCGCGGATCTTCTGATGCCGGAAATGGACGGGTTCGAGCTGTGCCGGCAGTGGCGCCTCGATCCGCGCTTGCGTGACGTTCCCGTGCTCGTCTACAGCGCCAACTACAGCGAGCCGGATGATCTCGAGTTCGCGAAGTTGATCGGCGCGGATCGGGCCATTGCAAAGCCCGTGAGCCGCGAATCCGTCCTGGAAGCGGTCAGCGCCCTCGTTGCAGGCGAGATGACGCGAAAGTCCAAGTCTCTCGTCAACGAAGAATTCATCTCCAGGTACGAACGTTCGGTCAACCGCAAGCTCTACGAGAAGATCACCGATCTCGCGGCGCAGAGCCGGGCACTCGAGGAAAGCGAGTCGCGGTTTCGTGCGATGGTCGAACAGGGGCTGGTCGGGGTTTTCCTGGTCGAATTCAATCGAATCGTCTATGCGAACCGGTGTCTGGCCGACATCTTCGGCTACGAGCCGGACGAGATGATCGGCATGGACCAGCGCGCCATGGTCGCCCCGGAGGACCTCGAGTACGCAGAGGCAAAGTTACGTGACCAGTTCGAGCTGGGCGTCCCCGCGGTTCGGCTCGAGTTTCGCGGGCGACGCAAGGACGGCGGCACGGTCATTGTGGAGGGCGAGACACGCACGATTGAACTGCACGGACGCACCCTGGTGGTCGGTGTGTTCGCGAATGTCACCCAGAAGCGCGAAGCCGAGCAGAAGGAAGCCGAGGCTGCCGAGCGGCTCAGGCGCGTGTTTCACCAGACGGTCGAATTGGTGGCGGCCATCGGCGAATTGCGCGACCCATACACCCACGGTCACGAGCGCAGGGTCGCCGCGCTGGCGGCAGCAATCGCAGTGCAGATCGGGTTGGATGCGCAGGCGGTCGAAGGCGTTCACGTCGCCAGCTACCTTCACAACATCGGCAATGTCGGCATCCCCGCCGAAATCCTGGTCAAGCCGTCGCGACTATCGGCGCTCGAGTTCGAAATGGTTCGAGCACATGCGCAGGCGGGCTACGAAATCATCAGGCAGGTGGACTTCCCGTGGCCCGTGGCGGACATCGTTCGTCAGCATCATGAGCGCCTGGACGGCAGCGGCTACCCGCAGGGCTTGAAGGACCACCAGATACTCCTTGAAGCGCGGATCCTCGCCGTCGCCGACACGGTCGAGGCGATGTCTTCACATCGACCCTATCGTCCGGCACTCGGAATCGAGTGCGCACTTGCCGAGATCCAGGCCAATCGCGGTACGCTCTACGATCCCGCGGTCGTCGATGCCTGCCTCGCGCTCTTCCGCGAAAAGGGCTACGCGCTGCTGCCGTGAGTCCCGATTGGCTGCAGCAGATCCTTCGCCCTTCTGGCGTGCTTCGGCGAGCGAGGGCGGGGCGAGGGGGCCTGCGGGGTCCGGCGCTGAGGGCTATGGCCCGAGCTCAGTCGCGGTCCCAGCGCCGAAAGTAGAACGGCCGGACCACGACGACGGGCGCGACCGCAATCCGGCGGGGGGCCACGTAGGCGACCGGCGGGGCCAGGGGAACGATGGCACATCCGCCAAGCGTCGAGACAGCGAGTGCGAGCGTCAGCAGGGCTTTCATGACCTGATCCTCCAGGAAGGAATACAGGTCCGATAACGCCCCGCGGTACCGGGCGGTTGCAGCGAATCTGTAACGAGCCGTTTCGCCGGTTCGTCCGCCATCGGTCGCCACCTGGAAGTGGCCCCGCGTGTCGGACCCGCGGATGAGTAGTGGGTCTGCCCCGATCGCGATCGCGTTGCCTGCGCTCAGTCCCGGCTCGGCGCGATGCTGAAGTGAACCACCTCCGGCAGCGCCAGCAGGCTCTGCTCGAGGGCGCCCGCCCGTTCCGGGTCGTTGGACCAGATGACCATGCGGTATTCGAGAAGCTGCCGGTCCTGGCGCAGCCGGTACGAAAGGTCCCGCAGACCGAAGCCCTGACGCTCGACCAGTTCCCGCAATTGACCGGCGTCCATCGCCTGCGCGCGGTGAAAGCCGACTTCGAACTGGGCGTAGGTCTGGGTCGGCAGGCGGTCCTCGAAGTGGCGCAGCAGGGTCAGCGCAACCAGCGTGACCGCGGCGGCTTCGCTGCCGCTCAGGTACGACCCGCTGCCGATCACGACGCCGATCGCGGAGGCGACCCAGACCGAAGCTGCGGTGGTGAGGCCGCGTACCGTGAAGCCCTCCCGCACGATGACGCCCGCGCCGAGGAAGCCGATGCCGGTGACGATGCCCTGGATCACCCGGGTCGCGGCATCGGAGCTGCCCGCGTACGCGAACAAGGTGCCCGCGACCAGCAGCGCAGAGCCGAAGCACACCAGCGCGTAGGTGCGCAGGCCCGCGGCGCGACCGTGCATGCTGCGCTCGAGACCGATCGCACCACCGGCGACCAGCGCCGCGAACGTCCGTGCAATGACCTCCCATTCGTTCATGGTTCTGGCTCGACACGGTGACCCGGACCGGGCCAGTACACGCGATCGGCGCCGGCGGGTCAAGTGCGCCGGCGATTGCGCCGATCCCGCCGCGCTTCCTGGGTTTCCTCCCGCGACTCCTCGGCCGTCCCGACCCGTGATACGCTGATTCGTAGCACGGCTCCCGGGCGGCGCGCGCCAGGCCTTCGACTGGCGAGCGACGCCGCGGCAGCCCGCGCACGACTCCATGCCGTCCACACCTCGCCCCGATCCAACCGGCGTGCCGCTACCGGCCGGCACGGTGACATTCCTGTTCACCGACATCGAAGGCAGCACGCGGCTCTGGGAATCGCAGCCGGCGGCGATGCAGGCGGCGCTGCCGCGGCACGACGCGCTGGTGCGCCAGTGCGTCGCCGGGCACGGCGGGCACGTCTTCAAGACCGGCGGCGACGCATTCTGCGCGGCGTTTCATACGGCGGCGGACGCGGTCGCAGCGGCGCTGGAAGCGCAGCGCGCGCTGCACGCCGAGCCCTGGCCCGACCCGGTGAAGATCCGGGTCCGGATGGCGCTGCATACCGGCGCGGTCGAATGCCGCGACGGCGACTACTTCGGCGCGCCGCTGAACCGGGTGGCGCGCCTGCTCGCCGTCGGTCATGGGGGCCAGACGCTGTTGTCGGAATCGACCCACGATCTCGCTCGCGATCACCTGCCTCCGCTGGCCTTTGCCAAGGCGCTCGGTGAGCACGGCCTCAAGGATCTCGCGCGCCGCGAGGCGGTGTTCCAGCTCTGCCATCCGGATCTTCCGCAGAGCTTTGCGCCGCTCAAGACGACGCAGGCCCAGGTCGAGAAGGAGACGCCGTCGATCGCGGTGCTGCCGTTCGTCAACATGAGCCGCGACGAGGAGAACGAGTACTTTGCCGACGGCCTGTCGGAAGAACTTCTGAATGTGCTGGCCAAGATCCGCGGGCTGCGCGTTGCATCGCGAACTTCGGCGTTCTCGTTCAAGGGCAAGGACGTCGACATCCCGACGGTCGCGCAGAAGCTCAATGTCGCGACGGTGCTCGAAGGCAGCGTGCGCAAGTCGGGCAAGCGCGTGCGCATCACCGCGCAGCTCATCCAGGTCGCGACCGACTCGCACCTGTGGTCCGAGACCTACGACCGCGAGCTGGAGGATATCTTCGCGGTGCAGGACGACATCGCCCAGTCGGTGGTCAAGGAGCTCCGGGCGGCGCTGCTGGGCGAGCCGATCGAGACCGCGGCCAACGCGGCAGCGGCGGCCGACGTGCGCCGCGCCGCGACCGGGCGCGGCGACAATCCGGAGGCGTTCCAGCTCTACCTGCAGGGGAAGTTCTACGGCGAGCGGACCACGCAGGCGGACACCGATCGGGCGATCGGGCTCTTCGAGCGGGCGCTGGCGATCGATCCGGGTTTCGCGCTGGCGTGGGCGGAGATGTCGCGGGTGCATCAGGTGCAGGCAGGCTACGGATTCGCGCCGATCAACGAAGGCTACGAACGCGCCCGGGCCGCGGCACAGCAGGCCCTGCGCCTCGCACCCGACCTGGCCGAAGGCCACATCGAGCTCGGGCACGTGCTGCAGGCTCACGACTGGAACTGGAATGCGGCCGACGCATCGTTCCGGCGTGCGCTGGAGTTGGCACCGGGCGACGCCAAGGCGCTGCGCGCCATGGCCGGGCTGGCGGGGATCCTGGGCCGGCGAGATGAGGGGCTCGAGCTGATGCGCAAGGCGATCGCCCTGGACCCGCTCTCGGCGCGCGCGCATCGCCAGGCCGCCTTGCTGTATTACCAGGTGAATCGCCTCGACGACACGGCGGCGGCGTTTCAGCTCGCGCTCGATCTCAGCCCGAACTCCGGATTGAACCACGCATTCCTGGCGATCACGCGCGTGATGCAGGGCCGTGCCGCCGAGGCGATGGCGCTGGCCGCGGCCGAATCGCACGACGTCTTCCGCAACATGGCGTTCGCCCTGATCCACCACGCCCTGGGCAACCCGTCGGAGTCCGATGCCGCGCTGAAGACGCTGATCGATGGATTCGGCTGGACTGCGGCGTACCAGGTTGCCGACGTCTACGCCTGGCGCGGCGAGGTGGACAAGGCGTACGAGTGGCTCGAAGCCGCGTATGCGCAGCGCGATCCGGGACTGTCGAACGTGGCGACCGACCTGCTGCTGATCCCGCTGCGCGGCGATCCGCGCTGGCCCCCGTTCCTGAAGAAGATGGGATTCGCGTGACGCGTTGCAGGAAGGCTTCCGCGACCCGGGGGGTTCGTGGCCTTGGGCACCGGACAGGCTCGCGCGGGCGAATATTCCATTCGAGACGGCTATTTGCCGGCCGTATAATCCCCTTGCCGACCGCTCGATGGCCGGGGCGGTAACGGGGGACTCCTCGTGCAACTCGCAAGCCGCCAGTACGGCAACATCGTCGTCGTCGCGCCCTCGGGTCGACTCGACCACACCGCGGCCGCCCCCTTCGAGCAGGCACTGACGCCGTTTTTGGGCGACGCTGCGGCGGCGGGGCTCGTGCTCGATTTCGCCGGCGTCGAATACATCAGCAGCGTCGGCCTGCGGGTCCTGATGATCGCGGCAAAGCAGATGCGCGGGCGCAAGGCGCGGATTGCCGTCAGCGCCTTGCAGCCGGTCGTCGCCGAGATCTTCAAGATCAGCCGCTTCGATGCGGTCGTCGAAGTGTTTCCTTCGCTCCGGGTTGCACTGGCTGCGCTGTCGCCGGAAGCGCGCGACGCGTTCGACGCCGGATAGCGCACGCAAGGCGATGCGACGGATCCGTTTCTGGGGCACGCGGGGATCGCTGCCGGTCGCGCTCACCGCGCATGACGTCAGGCGCAAGGTCGCGTCGGCGCTGCGCGACGCGTCGGGCCGCGCCTTCGCCTCCGACGGCGAGATCGACGCCTATGTCGATGGCCTCGCATTCGACGTTGCCGGCACCTACGGCGGGCACACGTCCTGCGTCGAGATCGAGACCGGCGACGCGGATTACGTCGTGTGCGACCTCGGCAGCGGGCTGCGCCCGTTCGGCCAGGCCGCGATCGCACGGCACGGCCCGGCGTCCCCGCAGACCTACCACTTGTTCGTGTCGCACCTGCACTGGGATCACATCATGGGCCTGCCGTTCTTCACGCCGGCCTACATCCCGGGCAACCGCGTGATCTTCTACGGCGCGCACACCGGACTCGAGAGCGCGTTGCGCAGGCAGATGGAGCCGCCGTCGTTCCCGGTGCCGTTCTCGACCTTCGGCGCGTCGATCTCGTTCGTCCATCTCGAGCCCGGGCGGCCGCACGACGTTGCCGGCATGCGCGTGACGCTCAAGCGCCAGAACCACGCCGGCGATTCCTACGGATACCGCTTCGAGAAGAACGGGCGCACCGTCATCTATTCGACCGATTCCGAGCACAAGCTCGCCGATTCGGACGAGAGCGCGGGCTTCGCCGATTTCTTCCGCGATGCCGACGTCGTGATCTTCGATGCGATGTACTCGCTCGCCGAGGCCACGTCGGTCAAGGCGGACTGGGGGCATTCGAGCAACATCGTCGGGGTCGAGCTGTGCCAGCTCGCGCGCGCGAAGCATCTGTGCATGTTCCATCACGAACCGGCGCTGGACGATGCCGCGATCTCGAGGGTGCTCGCCGAGACGCGACGCTTCGAGGAGATCACGCGGACCGGCACGCCGCTCAAGGTCTCCACGGCCTACGACGGGCTGGAAATCAGGTTGTGACCGCCGGCGCGCCGGCGGATCCCCGGCTCCGGACCGCCCGCGTGCGCGTCGTCGGCGGCGCGATCCTCGTCGCGTTGGCCGTGGTTCTTGCGACAGGCTGGACCGCGCGCCTGCCGTTGCAGACCCAGTGGTTCGACGCGTGTCAGGCGGTGTCCCCGCGTCGCGCGGAATCGTCGCCGGTGACGATCGTCGCGATCGACGACAGGAGTCTCGCGACGGTCGGCCGCTGGCCCTGGCCGCGAACGCAACTCGCCCGGCTGATCCACACGATCAGCGGCGCCGATCCGGCTGCGATCGGCGTGGACATCGCGATGCCCGAGCCCGACCCGCTGTCGCCCGACACGCTGCTGGCCCGCATCGAGCCCGATGCTGCGCTGTCCGACAAGTTCGGAGAGCTGCCGTCGACCGACAAGGAGCTCGCGAGCGCGCTCGCCGCCGCGCCGACGGTGCTGGTCGTCGCCGGATCGCCCGGGCCTTCGGTCAACCCGCTGCACGTTGCGCCGATCGTCGTCCGCGACGAACGCGCATCGGCCGTTTCGGCGGCGCGTGCTGTGTCGCGTCTGGTCGAGTTTCCCGGTGCGATGGCGAGCCTGCCGATCCTCGACAACGCGGCGTCGGGCTGGGGTTTCGTCTCCGCCGACGATCCCAGTGGCGTCCTGCGGCGCGTGCCGCTGGTCGCGAACGTGAACGGGACGCTGGCGCCTGCGCTGGCGGTCGAGATGTGGCGGGTCGCGCTGCACGTGCCCGTGCTGCGGCTCGCCACCGCCCGCGGAAAGGTGAAAGGCGTCGCCGTGGGCGACCGGTACTTCCCCACCGAGGCCGACGGTCGCGCGCGGATCTGGTTTTCGCACCACGACCCGGGGCGGTTCGTGTCGGCCATCGACGTGCTCGAGGGGCGCGTCGATCCGGCGCATTTCGCCCGCAAATTCGTGCTGATCGGCGTCACCGCGGCGGCACTGGGCGATTACCTGTGGACCCCCGTCTTCGACAAGATGGCCGGCAGCGAAATACACGCCCAGCTCCTGGAGAACATGTACGACCGCACGCTGCTCGTGCGCCCGTCGTGGGCACCGTGGGCCGAGGCCGCGGTGTTCCTGGTGCTCGGCGCACTGCTCGTCTGGGCGGTTCCGCGCTGGCCGATGCGCTACACGTCGCCGCTCGCGCTTGCCTGCGTCGTCGTCGCGCTCGCCGCGGCATTCGGCATGTTCAAGCGCGAACGACTGCTGTTCGACGGCGCGACCCCTGTCGCTGCGCTGGTCCTGCTGTCGGGCGCGCTGCTCGCGCTGACGCTGGCCGATGCGACGCGCAACCGCAAGGCGCTCGAGCAGGTGCTGCAGCGCCAGCGCGAGGACGCCGCGCGCGTGTCGGGCGAGCTGCAGGCAGCACAGCGCATCCAGAAGGACATGTTGCCGCATGCGGAGCTCGTTCGCGATTCGCGCATCGAGCTCGCGGCGTCGATGGAGCCGGCGCAGGAAGTGGGTGGCGATCTCTACGACTTCTACGCGCTCGACGGCAGGCGCTACTTCTTCATGCTGGGCGACGTGGCGGGAAAGGGATTGTCGGCGGCGATCTTCATGGCAGTGAGCAAGGCACTGTACAAGAGCGCCGCACTGCGCGCAGTCGACGTCGACGTCGGTGCGCTGATGTCCGCCGCCAATCTCGAGGTTGCGCGCGACAATCCGTCGGGGTTCTTCGTCACCGTGTTCGCGGGAGTCCTCGACCTTGACACCGGCGACCTCGATTACTGCAACGCCGGGCACGAGAACCCGTACCTGATCCGGCCGGCGACAGGCGTGCTGCAGCGCTTGGACGATGGCGGCGGCCCGCCGCTGTGCGCGGTCGAAGGCTACGAGTACCAGGGCGCGCAGGCGCGCCTCGATCCCGGCGACGTGCTGTGCGTCGTCAGCGACGGCGTCACCGAGGCGCGCGATGTCGCCGGTGCGCTCTACGGCGCGGAGCGCGCGGCGCAGGTGCTTGCAGGTACTGCATCGGCGCAAGCCGCCGTCGAGCGGCTGCGCGCCGACGTGACGGCGTTCGCCCGCGGCGCGGCGCCGGCGGACGACATCACGGTGCTCGCGTTGAGCTGGCGAGGAGCCGCCGCGCCGGACCGTGGGACGTGAGGCGGGCGGAGCGGGCGATGTTGCCCGGAGAGCGAAGGACGTGCCGCGCGGTCGCCTTGCGAAAGCGGCTTGGGGATCGATGCGACCGATGCGCACCACTATCTGGCGGGCAGAATCGCGGGCCGCAAGGTTGCGCGACCCAAGCCCGTGCAATGGCGACGGTAATGGTAATCCATTCCGAGGAGGCGTTCGCCGATTTCGAACGGATCATCGAGTTCCTCCTTGGCACCTCGAGCGACGACGCTGCGCGGGCTTTGGCGAGCATCCATGGCGCGATCCGCGCTCTCGGGGACCATCCGCTGATCGGGCCACGCGTTGCGGCCGAGATGCGGGAACTGGTCATGTCCCACGGCGCGACCGGCTACGTCGCCCTGTATCGGTTCGATCGCACGCACGATGCAGTCCGCATCCTGCGGATCAGACATCAACGCGACGCGGGCTATCGGGAATGATGCGCGTCCCGGATTCCGGGCAGCGCCTGCGCGTCGCGATGTCGGGCAAGACGCCCTCGAGGGCGGCGAAGGGGCATCGACCCGCTCCGATGCAAGCTCCGGCTTCATTCGTGCGCCGCGCCCGCACGCCGCGAGCCGAGCCTCGCCCCGTAGACGTTGACCGCCAGGCCCGCCAGCACCAGACCTGCGCCCGCCAACTGCAGCGGCGCCAGCGATTCGCCGAGAAACACCGCACCGCTCGCGAGCCCGGACACCGGAACCAGCAGCGCGAACGGCGCGACGAGCCCGGTCGGATAGCGATGGAGCATGCGTGCCCAGGATCCGAAGCCGAAGATCGTCGCGAGATAGGCGAGGAACAGCGCGCAACCCCAGGTGAGCGCGCCCGCCGACGCGATCGCGTGCCATGCTGCCGGCCCGCCCTCGAACGCGTACGACGCCGCCAGCAGCGGCAACGGCGGCGCGAGGCTCGACCACACGACAAGCCCGAGCATGTCAGCGTGGTAATGCCGGGCTGCGTGCTTGGCGACGATGTTGCCGATGGCCCAGGCCACCGCCGCGACGATGACGAGCGCGAGTCCGACCAGGGTCGAATCGGCACCCCGTCCGATCTGGTGCAGGGCGAGCAGCGCCACGCCGATGCCGGCGGCGATCCCACCGATGACGTTTTCGGAATGCAGGCGGTCGCCGAGGAAGGCGATCCCGAGGCCGATGGTGAAGAACACCTGGAGCTGGATCACCAGCGACGCCAGTCCCGCCGGCATGCCGAGCTTCATGCCGAGGAACAGCAGGCCGAACTGGAACACGCCGATCGCCAGCCCGTAGGCGATGACGAGCCTCGCAGGCACCCGCGGTGGGGGCACGAAGAAGACGAGCGGCACCGCGGCGAGGAAGAACCGCAGCGCGGCAAACGCGAACGGGGGAATCTCTTCCAGTCCGACCTTGATCGGGACGAACGAGAATCCCCACAACGCAACGACGGCGAGGACCAGCGCGAGATCGCGTGGAGCGAGACGGGGCGCAACCACGGCCCAGTCTAGCATCGGCATCCACGCTCGCCCCACGGGCCTCCTGCCCGCGCCCCTGCCATCGCGCTCGCCGGTGTTGGTCGCGGAGGAGGTCGCTCAATGGTGATTGACGTTTACGTAAACGTAATGTAGGGTGACGCGAGACTGGGGCGAAAGCACCCGCCTCAGATCCTTCGCACCGGGCAGATCCCCTGCCAAAGGCGGCGTGCCGGCCGGGACCGCGTTCCGGTAAGCTTTCCGCCCGACCACGGCGCACCGATTCCGTGTCCGCCGCCGCGACTGCGGCTCATCGGCGCGTCCGGCTTCCGCGAGGTTCGCGATGAATGACTCGACGCGCCCGGCACTGGTCTACAAGCCGCACAACAAGCTGCGCTTCGTGACGGCCGCCAGCCTGTTCGACGGTCACGACGCCTCGATCAACATCATGCGCCGCATTCTGCAGGCGACCGGCTGCGAGGTGATCCACCTCGGGCACAACCGGTCGGTCGAGGAGATCGTCGACTGCGCGCTGCAGGAGGACGCGCAGGGCATTGCGATCTCATCGTATCAGGGGGGCCACGTCGAGTTCTTCAAGTACATGCTCGACCTGCTGCGCGAGCGCGGTGCCGGGCACGTCAAGGTCTTCGGTGGTGGCGGCGGCGTCATCGTGCCGGCGGAGATCCGCGAGCTCCACGATTACGGCGTCGCGCACATCTTCTCGCCCGAGGACGGCCAGAAGCTCGGGTTGCAGGGCATGATCAACGAGATCGTCGCGGCCGCCGACGTCGACCTCGCGAAATCGCCACCCGCGTCGTTCGACGCCCTGGCGGCTAACGATCGCCACCTGCGCACGCGAACGCTTGCGCGGACCATCACGGTGCTGGAAAGCGGGGACGCAGCGCCGGCGCTGCGTGAATCGCTGTATGCCGCGGCGGCGCAGTCGAAGGCCCGGGTGCTGGGCATCACCGGTACCGGCGGTGCGGGCAAGAGCTCGCTGACCGACGAGTTGGTGCGGCGCTTCCGCCTCGACCAGGGGGATCGGCTGAAGATCGCGATCGTCTCCATCGATCCTTCGCGCCGCAAGTCGGGTGGTGCGTTGCTGGGCGACCGGATCAGGATGAACGCGATTCATTCGCCGAATATCTACATGCGCTCGCTCGCAACCCGCGACGCGGGCAGCGAGATCTCGAAGGCTCTGCCGGACGCGATTGCCGCGTGCAAGGCTGCGGGCTTCGACCTCGTCGTCGTCGAGACCTCGGGCATCGGCCAAGGGGACGCCGCGATCGTTCCCCATGTCGACGTCTCCCTGTACGTGATGACGCCCGAGTTCGGTGCCGCCTCGCAGCTCGAGAAGATCGACATGCTCGACTTCGCGGATTTCGTCGTCATCAACAAGTTCGACCGCAAAGGCGCGCACGATGCTTTGCGCGACGTGCGCAAGCAGTACCAGCGCAACCACGAGCTCTGGAAGACTCCGGCCGAGGAGCTGCCGGTCTTCGGCACGATCGCATCGCGCTTCAACGATGACGGCGTGACCGCCCTCTACGGCGCGTTGGCCACGGCGCTGCGCGAGCGCGGCCTTGCACTGACTCCCGGTGCCCTGCCGGCCGTTGCCACGCGGCATTCGACGCAGCAGCGGGCGCTCGTGCCTGCGCCGCGGATACGTTATCTCGCCGAGATCGCCGAGACCCTGCGCGGCTACCACGCTCACGCCAGAGAGCAGGCGGCGATCGCGCGCGAGCGGCAGCAGTTGCGGGCGACCAAGGCGATGCTCGCCAGGAAATTGGGGTCAGAAGTTGGGAAATTGGGG
>JAGXBK010000249.1 GCA_018971195.1 Betaproteobacteria bacterium | reverse complement strand
GAGGGCGTCGCCGCTCGCCGCATGGGTTGCGGGGATCGCTCCTGGCGCCGGTCCTCATGCGGTCGAGCGTGCGATGCGGGCCCATCTGCACGAGCGCGTTGCGGCGATTGCGGCATGGATGCCGCCGACCTGGCGAGCGTCGGTCGAGTGGTGCAGCGTCCTCGTCGACCTGCCGCTGCTGCAATGCCTCGCACGCGGTGGCACGTCGCCGCGCTGGCTCGACGACGGGAGCCCCGAGCGCCGGCGGGCGCTCGCCGCGTTTCCCGCGGTGCGAGTCGCCGATCCCGATCGCCTCGGTTCAGCCTGGCGCGAGGAGTGGCAGCGGCGCCTGCCTGGCGGCCATGAACGCTTCGCGCTGCTGGGCGAGTTCGTGCGTCTGGTCGGGCTGCACCTGGCAACCTTCGCCGACCCGCAACTCATCGACGGCTGGGCCGAGCGGCGGCGCTTGCAGAGTCGCCTGGTCCGTCTGTTCCGACGTGCCACGCTCGACCCCGCGGCGGCATTCATCTTCCTGGCTTTGTCGGCGCTCGATTTCGAGCGCCTGCGCGGCGAGATCCTGCGCCGTGTCGTCTTTCCGCGCCTGCCACTGGTCGCATGATTCGCCCGCAGCCCGCGCGCTGGTTCGAGCTGCTCGTTGCGCGCGACGACGCGACCCTTGCGCTCGAAGCGCTTGCGGGGACCGGCGCGATCGAACTCGAAGCGAGGTCGACCGCAAGCTTGCCCGCGGTGCTTGCCGACCTGCGCCTGCCGATGCAGCAATTCTCGGAGCTCGTGCTGCGTTATCGCGACTACTGGCCAGGCGATCGCCTGCAGGCTTCGGCGTTTCCCGAGCCTCCGGCGGCGACGCTCGAGCGCTGCCTGTCGCAGATCCGGGCGTGGGCGCAGGACGCGGAGCCTTTGATCGGCAGGCGGCAACGCGCCGACGCGGAGCGCGATGAGCTTGCCTGCTGGCAACAGGTACTCGAAGCGCTGGCGGGAAGCCGACTCGATCTCGCGCAGATGGCGGGCGCGGGGCCCGTCCTGCAGGCGCTGCTGTTCGTCTTCGCGCCCGGCAGCGCGGTGGCGTATCCGTCGGGCCCACTGGTCCGCCAATTCGAGGCTGGCGGGCGTTTGCACGCGCTGGCACTGGGAACCGCGGACGACATGCAGCGACTCGTACTGCAGGCCACTGCGCTCAAGGCTCGCGTCCGCCGCCTCCCGGTCTGGCTGCAGCGGGACTGGCGCGCCAATGAAGGGCATATCGCGACCCGCCTCGCCGGAATCCAGCAGGAGGCCGCCGCGATGGACGATGAGCTGGCGGCACTCGCCGATCGCCACGGTCTGCGCCGCACGCTGGGGGACGCCGCGCGTCTGCATTGGGTGCTGACGAACGTGCGCGCGCTGGAGGCGGGAGAGCTCTTCTGCTGGATCACCGGCTGGACCAGCGACGTTGCGGGGCGGCGCCTGGCGAGCGCGGTCGATCGTTCACCTGCGCGATCGATCCTGCATCGGCCGCCGCCGCCGCGGGCGGCGGCGGCGCCGCTGCTGCTTGCCAACCCGTGGTGGGCGCGGCCTTTCGAGATCTTCAGCCGCGCGCTCGGCATGCCTTCACGCGACGAGGCCGACCCCAGCGCGCTGCTTGCGTTCGTCGTACCGCTGATGTTCGGCTACCTGTTCGCCGACGTCGGGCAGGGACTGCTGATCGCGCTTGCCGCATGGTTCCTGCGCAAGCGCATTCCGCTCGCGCGGCTGTTCATTGCCGGCGGGCTCGCCGCGGCGGCGTTCGGCGCGTTGTTCGGCAGCGTGTTCAGCCTCCACGGATTCCACGCACTGTGGTTCGCGGCACTCGACGATCCGCTGACGATCCTGCTGCTTCCGCTCGTCGGCGGGGTCGCGTTGCTGGCGCTCGGGCTGCTGCTCTCGGGGGTCGAGGCGCATTGGCGCGGCGAACTCGCGCATTGGCTCGCCACCGACGCCGGATTCATCGGGGTCTACCTCGGACTGCTCGCTGGCTTCGGATGGACCGCGGGCTTCGCGGTCGCGGCACTGGGCGCCGCGGCATTCTGCCTGGGCCGCGGCTGGCGCGAGCGCCGGCTCGCCGCGATTCCGGTTGCGCTGGCCGAGCTGGTCGAGCGCACGCTGCAGATCATGATCAATACCCTGTCCTTCGCGCGCGTGGGCGCATTCGCGCTCGCCCACGCAGGGCTGTCGTCGGCCATCGTCACCCTGATGCACGCGAGCGGCAATGCGCGGGTGCAGGTCCTGGTGCTGGTCACCGGCAACGCGATCGTCATCGCCCTCGAGGGCCTCGTCGTCTCGATCCAGACGACACGCCTCGTGCTGTTCGAGTTCTTCACCCGGTTTCTCGCGGCGGACGGCCGTGTGTTTCGTCCGCTGCCCGTTCCCCCGTCGGCCCTGCAGGAGAGAGGAATGAAAACGACGTACAAGTTCACCACGGCTCTGGTCGCGCTCGCGCTGGTCCTGGGCATCGGTGCAACCGCGCTCTTCGTCACGATGGTGCCGGCGCTCGCTGCGACGGCGTCGGGCGCTGCCGCCGGTGGCGGAGGCGACGCGTCGAGTCTCGGCCTGATGGCGGCTGCGGTGTCGACGGCGCTGGCCGCGCTGGGAGCAGGTTTCGCGGTCGCCCGCGTCG
>JAGXBK010000248.1 GCA_018971195.1 Betaproteobacteria bacterium | reverse complement strand
CGAACCGGGTCCCGACGCCGACCCCGCCGCGATCGTCCCGCGCCGACACTGCGAACAGCGCGGCCCACGCGGGCATCCATCCGGCGAGTCCCCCGGGAAACGGCGGTGGGAACAGCAATGCAGCGGGCAGGAACCCCGCCCAGATCGCGTAGCCGCCCGCGCGGGGCACGGGCAGGACGTGCAGCGAGCGCGGGTTGGGAACATCCGCCGGAAGCAACGGCGCGAATCGGCGCAGGACCGCGATGGCGGCCGCCGCGACCATGGCGGCCAGCGCGGAACCCACGACGACGGCATTCGGCATCGGTCACCCTTCGTCGGACGCGCGACCCCGGATTCGACGGTCCGGGGCCGCTTTGCCGGCAGCAAACCGGCCGCGCAGCGCCTTGGCGGTCCGAGTTAATAAGCAAAAAAACCGCGTTCGCCGATCAGAACACGATCATCGCGACAAAAAAGGATTTTTCTGCTTGCGGTTCAGCATTTTAGCGCGGAATGCTCGTGCGCGGCCCGATCCGGGCTGCCCTTAGCCTTGTTGCTTCGGCACAACAGGGATCGAAGCCCTTCGATGGTGCGGACCGGTTATGTTGCCAATGCTTTCCGCGCTTTGGCACAATGACTGCAACTTCTCGCCAGAGTAGAGAAGGTTCCAGTGGCAGGCGCAAATGGCCTTTCACCTGCCAAACCAATCAGTTAGAGGAGAGTATCAATGAAAAAGAAGCTCGTTGCTGTCGCCGTAGCGGGCGTTCTCGGCGTTCCGCTGGCTGCGCATGCGCAGACGGCGAACGTCACGCTCTACGGTCGGGTGAATCTCGACCTTGAAGTGATGAGTGGCAAGCAGGCAGACGGCAGCAATCCGAACGTCCTCCGGTTGAGCTCGAACACGTCGCGCTTCGGCCTGAAAGGCGTCGAGTCGCTGGGCGGTGGCCTGAACGCGATCTTCCAGATCGAATCCGGGGTTTCCGCCGACGCGGGTGGCGGCGTCCTGGCCGGCCGCGAAACGTTTGCCGGCCTGCAAGGAAGCTGGGGCACGGTCAAGGCGGGCAACTTCCTGAACACCACCGACGACCTGCACGCGATCTTCGGCAGCACGCCGACGCTGCTGACGGGTATCTTCTCGACCGCGAATCTGTGGGCGCAGGGCCCGCAGGCTCGCACCAACGGCGGCTTCGACACGCGCGACGGCAACTCGCTGCGCTACGATTCGCCGTCGTACAACGGCCTGACCTACAGCGTCCAGGGCTCGACGATGGAGAACGCGATCCACGCGTACATCCTCGGTGCCAACGTCATCTACACCAATGGCCCGATCCAGCTGGGCGCCGCCTACGGCAGCAACCAGAAGGTCCGCGGCATCGGCCTGAACGACCGCGACTACACGCTGACCGGCGGCTACAACTTCGGCCCCGTGCGCGTCGCTGGCGTGTACGAGTACACGAAGTATGAAACGTCTTCGGGCGACCTGACGCGCAACTTCTACGGGATCAGCGGCATCATCCCCGCCGGCCCGGGTCAGATCTACGCGTTCTACGGCCACGCCGGCGACGGCAAGGGCAGCGCATCGGATGCCACGGCCCGCATCGGCGCCTTGGCGCACGGGTCGAACACGGGCGCCAACGTGTGGGAGCTGACCTACACGTACTCGCTGTCCAAGCGCACGGCGATCTACGGTGGCTACACCAGGATCGACAACAAGTCGAACGCCAACTACTCGTTCAACATCAACCCGTACGCGGTCACGCCCGGCGGCAATCCCAGCGGTCTGGTGCTGGGCATGTACCACCTGTTCTAAGCACGACCGGAACATCCCGGCCCGGGGCCGGGACCTCCTCTGCAGCGGGCGCCTTCGGGCGCCCGTTGTCGTTGTTGCCTCGCATCGGGCGGCATGGCGCTGCGCGCCGCGATTGTTTAGCATGGCCGGATGCTCGATTCCCTGATCATCGCTTTCGACCGCGCCCTGCATACGCTGTCGGGTGCCGTCGCGCCCGCCCGGCCCGCGCCAGGCGCCAACCTTCCCGATCCCGAGCTGCGGCCCGACGAGGTCGCGCACGCGGCCGGCCTGATGCGCGTCAACCATACGGGCGAGGTGTGCGCCCAGGCGCTGTATTCGGCGCAGGCACTGGTCGCCCGCGATCCCGAACTGCGCGCGCGCTTCGCGCAGGCGGCGCGCGACGAGGAGGACCACCTCGCGTGGACGCAGGCGCGGCTCGCCGAATTCGGAAAGCGGACGTCGCTGCTGAATCCGCTGTGGTACGCCGGATCGTTCGCGATCGGCACCATCGCCGGCATCGCCGGGGACCGGATCAACCTCGGGTTCGTCGTCGAGACCGAGCGCCAGGTCGAGGAGCACCTGGGCTCGCACATGGACAGCCTTCCCGCCGGCGACGCGAAAAGTCGCGCCATCGTCCTGCAGATGCGCGACGACGAGGCGCGGCACGGCGCGATGGCCCAGGAAGCCGGCGGCGTTCCCCTGCCGCTGCCGGTGCGCGGCGTAATGCGCATGGCGGCAGACGTGATGCGCGCGGTCGCGTACCGGATCTGACCGCAGGCTGCGGCGCCGCGCCTAAACCCGGGACGTAAACCCGGGACGCACCACGTTTTCGTTGCTGCGCACCCTGACGGCTGCGTGGCAGCTCCAATACGAAAACGT
>JAGXBK010000247.1 GCA_018971195.1 Betaproteobacteria bacterium | reverse complement strand
GGCGCCCTTGAAGGTTGCGGCCGAGAACGGCCCCGATTCGACCGGCACCGACGGCAGCTCGCGGGCCAGCGCTGCAAGTCCGGGCGGATCGCTGCGCGTATCGGCGGCGCGCAGGTCGGCGCCGTGCCGCGCGAGGTGGCGCAGCGTCGACACGCCGGTGACGCCCAGTCCGAGCACGACGGCGTGGCGTCCCTTGTAGTCGGGCGTCATGTCAGCGCAGCTTCAGCGACGAGAGACCGAAAAGCACCAGCAGCATGGTGATGATCCAGAAGCGGACGACGACCTGGTTCTCCTTCCATCCCTTGAGCTCGTAGTGGTGATGCAGTGGCGCCATCCGGAACACGCGCCTGCCCGTCGTCTTGAACGAGACGACCTGGATCACGACCGACAGCGTCTCGACCACGAACACCCCGCCCATGATGAACAGCACGATCTCCTGGCGGACGATGATGGCGATCGCTCCCAGCGCGGCGCCGAGCGCCAGCGCGCCGACATCGCCCATGAACACATCCGCCGGATAGGCGTTGAACCACAGGAAGCCCAGGCCCGCGCCCGCCATCGCGCCGCAGACGACCGCGAGCTCGCCGGCGCCGGGAATATGCGGAAAGCCCAGGTACCGCGCGAAGATCGCGTTGCCGGTCACGTAGGCGAAGACGCCCATCGCGCCCGCGATCATCACCGTCGGCATGATGGCGAGCCCGTCGAGGCCGTCGGTCAGGTTGACCGCATTGCTGCTGCCGACGATCACGCAGTACGACAAGGCGATGAAGCCCCAGACGCCCAGCGGGTACGACACGGTCTTGAAGAACGGCACGATCAGGTCGGCCTTGGGCGACAGGCCGGCGGCGAAGCCGCTTTCGACCCATGCGAAGAACAGCTGCACGAGTCCCCGGTTGTCGGGTGCCGACACCGAGAACGCGAGGTAGATCGCAGCGACGAGGCCGATCACCGACTGCCAGGTGAACTTGGCGCGCGCCGACAGACCTTTCGGGTTGCGCTCGACGACCTTGCGCCAGTCGTCCACCCAGCCGACCGCGCCGAATCCCAGCGTCACCAGCAGCACGACCCAGATGAAGCGGTTGCCCAGATCGCCCCACAGCAGCGTCGTGATCGCGATCGACACCAGGATCAGCGCCCCGCCCATGGTCGGCGTTCCCGCCTTGGCGAGGTGGGACTGCGGGCCATCGTCGCGCACCGCCTGGCCGATTTTCATCCGGGTGAGCCAGGCGATCGTCCGCGGGCCGACGACGAACGAGATCACCAGCGCGGTCATCGTCGCCAGCACCGCGCGCAGCGAGATGTAGCCGAAGACGTTGAACGTCCGGATTTCGCGCGACAGCATTTCCGAGAGCCACAGCAGCATCAGTGGACTCCCCCCGGCGCGGTGCCGGTCAGCGCGGCGACGACCTGTTCCATCCGCATGAACCGCGATCCCTTGACCAGCACGGTGACGCCGACCTGCGCGCCCGGCGCCGCCCGCGTCTGCGCGCGATCGGCGAGCGCGGCCACCACTTCGCCCGCGACGGCCTCCGCCGACGCGTGGTGGGACGCGCCCGTTCCGAAGGCACGCACCGCCTCCGCGGCGAGCGGACCGCAGGCGAACATCCGCTCGATGCCGGCAGTGCGCGCATAGGCGCCGATTTCGCGGTGGAATCCGGGGCCCTGGGCGCCGATCTCGCCCATGTCGCCCATCGCCAGCCAGCGCGCGCCGGGCCGCGAGGCCAGCACGTCGATCGCCGCACGCATCGAATCGGGGTTGGCGTTGTAGCTGTCGTCGATCACCGTCGCTCCGTGGATTCCCGCGCTCGCGACCAGGCGACCTGCGACCGGCTGGAACGCCTCGAGCCCTTGCGCGATCGCCGGCAACGCAAGCCCGGCAGCCAGTCCCGCCGCCACCGCCGCCAGCGCGTTGGCCGCCATGTGCCGCCCGGGAACCTGCAGCAGCACCCGCGCGCTGCCGGCAGCGGTCGCGATTTCGAGCAACGAGCCTTCGACATGCGCGGTGCAGGCGGCGGTGACCGCGGCGGGGTGGTCGAGGCCGAAATCGACGACACCTGCGCCGGCGCGCTTTGCCGCGTCGCGCCAGACCTGCGCGTGCGGATCGTCGGCATTGACCACCGCGGTGCCCCCTGCGGGCAGCGCCAGCACGGCATCGGCGTGCTCGGACGCGACTTCGTCGACCGAGCGCAGGAACTCCTGGTGCTCGCGCTGCGCATTGGTGATCACGCAGATCGTCGGTTGCGCGATCGCCGCGAGCTCGAGCGTCTCGCCGCGATGGTTCATGCCGATCTCGAACACGGCGAGCCGGTGCTGCGCGCGCAGGCCCAGCACCGCGAGCGGCAGGCCGATCGCATTGTTGAAGTTGCCCGGCGTCGCGGCGACGGCGTCGGCGCCGGCACCCGCCCTGAACACCGACGCGATCATCTCCTTGGTCGTGGTCTTGCCGTTGCTGCCGACGACCACGGCGACCGGGATGTCGAAGCGACTGCGCCAGTGCGCGGCGAGCGCGCCCAGCGCGGTCAGCGGCTCGTCGACGGCGATCAGGTTGCCCTCGAACGATGCAGCATGGTCGCGCGCGACCAGCGCCGCGGCCGCGCCGCCGGCGAAGGCCTGCGCGACGAAATCGTGGCCGTCGAAACGCTCGCCGCGC